>CAYUPT010000067.1:0-11696 GCA_964446725.1 uncultured Bradymonadales bacterium
TCCTCCCCAAAGCCGACTCGCCATCGGCGAGTTGGCGTCTCGATTGGGGAGGTGGCTGAGGGAGCGGTAGCGACCGAAGTCGGAGGGGCGTCGACAGCAGCCAGAGAAGGTCCGGTAGACGGGTGTTTTCCACGCGATACTGCCGAAAGCGGGGACGCTTCCGTCTCCACCTCGATGTCGGTTTTGCCGCGCGTCGACACTGCCGAAAGCGAGGACGCTTCCGTCTCCAGTGTACTCCCAAAAGAGATTCTGAATTTCTTTGCCTCTTTTGCTCCTTTGCGGTTCCATCTGCCCTCTCTGCCACTCCGCGGTTCTCAACCTTCCACCAACAGCGCGCCGACGACGTCGATCTGCGTCTCGTCGCGTTCCGGCGGTTTCTCAATTCCCTCGACGAAATGCACCAACTCGTCGACCGTCGGTTCGCCCTCCAGAAGCGCCTCCATCTCCCAGTGAATCCCCGGCGGGTGAGCCTGCAGAAGCCGCCGGCGCCAGTCGTCGAGTCGGTGGCCGCCGCCGTCCATCTGCTGCTTCGATACGGCGCTCTTGAGACGCCGCCAGATGGCACAGGGTGCGGAGCCACTGCCTAGCAGCGGCGGTGCCAGCCGGGCGGCCTCCAGTTGAGCGCGCCGCCGCTCGATCCAGGCTTCAGCGCGCTGCCACAGCGCTCCGCACGGTGTCCACCGGTGAAGCTCTGCGCGGCTGTCGGCGAGCCGGGCGAGGCCCGGGATCTGTTTGGACAGCCGCGTCACCGGCTCGTCAAAGCCGGAGCGAATCCAGAGCCACACACGACGGGTGGTGGCGGCGCGAATTTCGACCCGCAGCCACAGCGAGGACTCGCCATCCGGCAAATCGCTCCGACAGCGCGCCACATTCGGCACGTTCCCGGAATCGACACCGGACAGCCGATGGCGCAGGCGATGCTCTCGGGTCATCGCCGCCAGCGGACCGGCGTCGTCACTGTCTCCGGACTCGTCGCCGTCCCCCTGTAACGCCCCGACATCTCCGGCATCCAGCAGGGTGTGGCCCAGCCCCAGGCTGTCGGCGCTGTCGATGCGCTCCGAGAGCCGACGCCGCATTCCCAGACTGTCGGTCCAGGACTCGGGGCGCGGAAGGTAGACGGTGACCTGCTCGACGTCGGAGCCGGGACGGGCGATGCGACCGATGCGCTGCTCGAGTTTGACCGGCGAATACGGCAGATCGGCCAACACCAGATTGGAGCATCCATCGAGATTGACGCCCTCGGCGATGCAATCGGTACCGACCAGAATGCGCAGCGACTCCCGGCGCGGCCTGGTGGAGCGGCCGTCGGCGTAGAAGCGTTCCATGACCTCGCCGGCCGTCGTCGCCCCCAGCCCGGTGGCCCGCGCCCCGTCGCCGGTGATCAGACCGACGCGAATCGTGGCCCGGAGATCGGCGAGCGTTGCAAAAATAGCCTCTGCCGCCGCCCGATAGGCCGCAAAAATCAGAAATTTCTCATCGGCCTGCGATTCGACCAGACCGGCCATGGCCTCCATCATCGCCGCCTTCATCCCCCGCAGTTGCGCCAGGCGCTCTCGCAGTTGTCTGAGTCGATCGTAGTCTCGACGCACATCGCCACAGCGCTCGTCGCCGGGCCCGTCGCCGCGGCGTTCGCCGTAGCTAAACGAAAAAACCTGCTGGTTTCGATCGACATCGCCGAAGAGCCGGCGAAATTCGGGGCGCTCGACGCGTCGACCGGCCGCCGCCGCATCGAGCCACCGCTCGTGGTAGTGAAGCAATTCGTCGAGGCTTTCGGCCAGCGACGCCGGGCCGCTCTCCCACATGCGCATCAGATTATTGATCAATAATCCCCGCGGCCAGTGCTCGCCGACGGCCGCCAGGTTGAGACTTCGCAGCGACGATTCCAGATTCTGCCACAACCAGCGCTCGTCGTCGCTGGCCCGGTAGCGAAGCAGCTCGAATCGAACCGACGGCCGCCCGGAGGCGCCAAAATCGGGTGTTCGACGCCGAATGACCACTTCCTGCAAGATCTCGACGATATCGAATTCGCCGGCCTCAAAGGCCTCAAACGCGGCGTCGAGTCCCATGCCGACCATCGATTTGACGACGGAATCGACCAGAAAATAGTTCAGCAACTGCTTTAGATCGGCGGGCCGGGTACACACCGGGGTCGCCGTCACCAAAATCGGCGGTGTGCGCGCCGTCAATTGAGCCAGGTGGCGACTTCGCTTCGCCTTGGGGTTGCGAAAGCGGTGGGCCTCGTCGACGACGACCACCGGCGGGCGACCGTCGACGACGGTTCGGCTCAATCGGTGATGAGAAATGATCCGGGCGTCGCGCTCGAGTTGCCAGCCGACGGCGCCGATGGCCTGCTCCCAGTTGTCGCGAAGTCGGGCGGGCACGGCGAAGAGCACGGCCTCGCGGTGGCCGGAGCGGCGGCGCACATCGCGGCCGATCCGCCGGGCCATGGCGACGGCCATACGGGTCTTGCCGAGCCCCACGGCGTCGGCCAACAAAACGCCGCCGAAACGACCGACGACCTGGGCACCGCGCTCCACGCCGGCTCGCTGCTGCGCCGATAGCGACAATTTCGATGGCGTCGACACCGGCCGCTGTTCGCCGCTCTCATCGCTTGTTGTGTCACCGATCATCGACGCCAACCACTGTTGGACGGTCGCCATCACGCCACCTCCCGTCGGGCATCGATGGCGTCGCCGCGCCGCCAGGCGGCCAGCGTCTGCACATCGGTGCTATCCAGTCCGTAGGCCCGGTGCAGCAGCCCCGGATCGTCGACAGGTGATAGCGCTCCATCGTCGAGGTCACTGACCCAGCGATCGGGGATCGGAAGCAGGCGCATCACCCAGGCGAAGTGGCGTCGCCATCCGCCTCGGGCTCGCTCCGCAATAGCCCGCGCAATCGCGCGCATCGGCTCCGAGTGAAAGAGTTGGACCACCGCTTTTGCCGCCGGCTGCGACGGCGCCGGCAGGTAGTAGACTGAATTCATGGGAATCGCGTCGGCGCCGGCGACGGCGGCCTCCAGTTGTTCTCCCAGGTCGCGCCACACCACGCCCGGTGCGTCGATGTCGTCGTGGCGCCGAAAGACCGTCCAGATCGGCCCCGAGCGGTAGTCACTTCGGCCCTCCAGGCGCTGGCGAAAATTCTCGAAATGAGCCTCCAGAGCCGCCGGCAGTGATCCGGCGATGGCACCGCTGTCGTCGACCGGCCAGATCAGACGGCGACTGCACTCCACCCCCTGTGGACTGATGTCGCGACCTCGAATCGCCCACCGCAGATAGCGCTCTCGAATCGCCGGCCCGAAGCGCTGTTTGGCCTCGTCGTCGCCGAGCAAAAAGGCGTCGTTGCAGCCGGTCTTGAGCCCGCCGCGAATCGGCAGCGATTCCACGCTGCCGAGCGGCGTCGACGCCTGCTGCATTCTCCGAAAGATGCGTTCGATCTTAGGCGGCACCAGCATCCAGGGCTGGCGAGCGTCGTCGCCGAGTACGCAGAGGTTTTGGATGGGCGCCGAGAAGCGCCTTGCTCCGCCGTGTTGCCAGACTCGGACGTCGACGGGACGGGGCTCGTCGGAACCGGACACCGGCGCCGTTTTGCGGACCCGGAGAATCGACGGATAGGTCGTGGCATCGAACATCGCCCGGTCGTCCTCGGAGCGATCCTCGAGGCACTCCACGTCGTGTTCGGCCAGGAGCCCGCGCAATCCGGCGCCGTGAAGCGAGCGAAATAGCTTGACCGGAACCAGCGCACAGAGCCGTCCGTTGCGGCGAAGCAACTCCAGCGAGCGCTCCACAAATAGGGCCGCCAAATCGATCTGAGCGCCAAAGGGGGCGCGAATGCCGACGTCGGAGGCCGTGGGCCACAATTGATGGTCGCTGCTCGCAAATTTCGAGCGGTATAGATCGCGGGTGCTGCGATCGATGCGACCGGTGCGCACCCAGGGCGGATTGGTCACCACCATATCGAAGCCGCCGCGGGCCATCACCGGCGCAAAATGGGCCTGAAAGCTAAAGGCCGCCTGATGGCGACGGCCCTCCTCGAGGTCGCGGCGCGCATCGTCGACGGCCTGGATTTCGGCCTCCAGCCGCTGTTTTTCATCGCGCTGCGCATCGTCGAGTTGGACGCGCTCTCCGAAGAGCTCCGACGACTGCCCCAGCGCTTCGTAGGGCTGTAGCTGGCGCTGGAGCTGGTTTTTTCGAGATTCCAACAGGTGGCGCTCGACGTCTGCCGTCGCCTCGTCGACAGAGCGCTTGAGCTCTCGTTTGTCGTCGCCGTGCGCCCGGGTGTAGGCCCGCTGCAGCGTGGCCAGGCGCTCCACCGAGCGCTGTTCGAATCGCGGTCGGCACCGTTCGAGGCTCTGCGATTTCCCGCCGATCTTGTAGCGCACCCAGTCCAGCGGCGCGATCAGCGAGTTGCCGGTACACAGTCGGTGCGAAAGATTGGGAAGCGGCGGCATCTGGTGGGCCGGAAGCTCGGGAAGCGCCGCCAGCATCGCCAGCCAGACCCGCAGATTACACAGCCGCACCGCCGTGGGCTGGACGTCGACGCCGCACAGATGATCGTGGACCAGACGGCGCATTCGGTCGTAGTGCTCGCCCGGTGTGCGGACCACGCCACAGGCCTCGTCCAGCGCCCGATCGACGCGGCGCAACACCCGCAGAACTTCCAGCAAAAACGCACCGGTTCCCACCGCCGGGTCCAGGACCGATACATTGGCCAGTGATTCCCGACAGCGCCGGCGCGCATCGGCACTCAGCGACTGCGCATCGCCGTCGATAAGGCGATCGACGGCATCGGCTTGCACATCGGCGTCGTCGGCAAGCCAGCTCGACAGAGTGTCGCGGACCATCGACCGGACCACATCGCGCGGGGTGTAAAACGACCCCGAGTTGCGGCGTCTGTCGCCGTACATCAATCCCTCAAAGACCTTGCCGAGCATCTCGGGGTCGACGGCGCGACAAAGGTCATTGTCGTCGGACCACTCCACGGCGAATCGATGGCGCTCGAGCAATCCCTCGATGACGCCCTGCCAGACGGCATCGGGCCAGTCGATCTGCGGGTGGTCTCGCTCCACCGGTGTCGGCTCGAAGAGCCCGCCGTTTAAAAACGGCAACTGGCCGAAGCGGCGAGCCGCCTCGCCGCGCTCGTCGGCCGGACAATTGAGAGCGCCGAAAAACAGGGGCCGCAAGACACCGCGATAAAAGCTCTGTTCGCCGTCGGCTGCCGCGAGCTGGCGGGCCACAAAGCGCCGGTCGCCGTCCAGAGCGCCGCGGGCCTGCAAAAAGTACAAAAAGACGACGCGAAGCAGGGTGCCCAGGGCAATATCGTGGCGCAACTGCTCGTCGTCGGGTCCGCCCTGCATGGATTCCACCAATTCGTCGAGGGCCTCCGAAAACCCCTCGAAGAACTCGCGGGTCACGCCCTCCTGATCGAGCACATCCAGGATGTGGCGCCGCCACTGGCCGGCATCGCTGAGCGAGGTCTCATCGACGCATCGCTCCGGCGACAGGGAGCGGAATTTGAGCAACCCCACCTCGTCGGGGGCCTGTCGCTCCACGACCAGTTTTCGGACGCGCCGGCGGCCCTGCCGATCGGCATCGGCCATCGCCGCCGTCCATCCCGTCGGCGACGACCACCACCACAACACGGTGGCCTGTGGGGCCGCCCGGTCGACGTCGAGGATACACCGGCGCACTGCCGTCCAGGGGCCGGGACCCGATAGATGTAAGATGCGGATGCCGTCGCCGGCAGCGAGTACCGACAGCGCATCGAAGCCGTCGACGGCCGCCTCGCTCAGTCCCCAGGCCCGAAGTGCCGAGCCCTCCACCGGCGTATCGCAGACCTCGAATCCGAGTCTCGACGCCGCCGCTTTGACATCGTCATCGGCCAGTGCTCGCTCCCAGAATGCTCGTTCGCCGCTATCCATGGTGCCTTCCCTGTCGCTTCGAGTCGTCTATTGGTGCCGACGACTCTATTGTCGACGAAAAGGCCCCTGATCTTGCGTCATGGACTCAAAAAACTTGTCGGTGCCGTTGCCGGTTACGACATTTGTACTCTGCCCATCCCCCCTGACATTGGAAGTCGAAGGCCCGTCGCGCCCGCTCGTTTGGGGAGTGTCGTCGCGACCGGCAACCACGCCGTCTTATGCCGTTCAGGGAGTCCGATGAGAAGTGTTATCCGTCAGTTTAAACGCCGCGTCGAGCCCCGAAAACAACTTCGCCAGGCATCGGTTCGCCTGCTGGGCGTCGACGATCGCCCGGTGGCCCGGGAGGCCGTCGAGACCGCCGTCGACGCCTCGTATTCGATGGTCAACGACGCGATGCGCCGGGTCGTCTTCGGCCAGGCATCGGCGTTGACCCCGGAATTTGTCGAGCAAAAATACGACCGCCTCGCCGGCGCCTACATCGACGCCGATTACCGCAACAGCGATACCCGCGGCGTCTACTGGGTCGACGGCCAACTCCGCGAGACGCACCGCCACACCCACTATCGAAAGATGATGGACGAATACGCCCATCACCTGCGGCGCGTCCCCTTTGATTCCTGTCTGGAAGTCGGCGCCGGGGAGTTGACGACGCTGGCCGAAATGGCCGGAAGACTCGGCAGCCACCGCCAGTACCACGGAATAGATCTGTCGTTTCCACGACTATATCAGGGCGTCGGGTACTTCGCCGACGAGCCGGCACAACTGAGGGCGGTGCGCGCCGACGCCCGGCGATTGCCCTATCCCGACGACAGCTTCGATCTGGTCTACACCGCCCACTGTCTCGAACATATGCCCTTTGATTTTCGGCGAGCCATCGACGAGATGCTGCGCGTCGCTCGCCACACCGTCGTATTATTTGAGCCCTCTTATGAACTGGCCGGCCCCCTCCAGAAGCTGCGGATGCGCGCCAACGGATACGTCCGCGGACTCGACGACTACCTGGGCGCCATCGACGACCGTGGGGCCGTCGTTGTCCCCGCCCGGCTTCTCGACAATGCCAGTCCCTTTAATCGAACGGCGCGCTACATGTTGCACCTACCCTCCGGCCAGCGACCGGCGACGCGCCACCATACGCCAATACTGGCCTGTCCACAGTGTACCGAGCCACTCGACGACCCCTCGTGGCATTCCAGTCTGCGATGCCATCGATGTCACCGCGCCTATCCGGTCATCGAGGGCATCGCCGATCTGGGTGTCGATGCCGCTTACTGCGTCGAGTCGTCGGACGATGCCGCCGCTTCGCAGTCGGACTCGGAGTGAAAGGTCTCCCAGTCCTCCGGGGTCTGACAGGGCGTCGGGTACTGACAGCACTGGCCCTCCGGTCCCAGCGCCCAGGCGATGACCTGGGCGCACATCTCATCGCTCTGGCGCGGCTCCGGGCATTCCGCCCGACGGTCGCCGACATCCTCTAACCGCTCGTCATCATTGATCTTTTCGTCATCTTCGGCGATCGTCTCTTCGCCGTCACCCTCGGCCGGCGACTCCACCGGCGCTTCGTCGCCTTCATCGTCGGGCTGAGATTGACATGCGACTCCGACGCCGACCACGAGCACAATAATGAGTACGTTGGTCCTGATATTCATGACTGATTCCCGCAGATAACAACAAATTCAGAGGGATGCACCGACGCATCCAGGAGACGATGCGGTGATGTTATCATCTCGTCGGCCATTGTCAGGGGTTCCGTATCCCCTGTGCCGTACTTTATGACGTTACGAGGTAATCCGATGACCGAACAGAGTCGCCAACGGCGCTATGCCCCCATCGAAGACTACGCCGCGATCGGCAATTTGCGCACCGTCGCCCTGGTGGGCCTCCATGGAGGCATCGACTGGTGTTGCTTTCCCTATCTGGACAGTCCCTCGGTCTTCGGCCGGCTTCTGGACGCCGATCAGGGAGGGACCTTTCAGATTGCGCCTTCGCGCCGGGATTACGACGCTCAGCAGCGCTATTTCGAGCATACCAATGTGCTGTGTACGACCATGTCGACCGGTCGCGGAAGTTTCGATATCGTCGACTGCATGCCGGTCACCGGAGATCTGGAGGGCTGTGGCTACTCGAAGTCCCGCCCCGAGATTCATCGATTCATCCGCGGTACCGCCGGCTGTGTGGACGTCGAATTGCTGTGGGAACCGCGCTTTGACTACGGGCGAGGCGACGTGGAATTCAAGCGCACCCACGGCGGCGTCGTCGCCCGCTGCGGAACCCAAATCTTGAGTATCGGCGGTATCCCCGGCGACGTCGACGTGGAATCGACGCCCCAGGGGCCGCGGCTTCGGGCCCGATTTAGCGTCGACTCCGGCGACGAATACGCCATCATCACCCGCTGGCGCTCCAATCACGTGCGCTCTGAAATCGATCGCTGCCGGCGGACCATCAACAAGACCATCGATGCCTGGCGCCGCTGGGTTCACAACTCGGCAAATCACAGCAGCCGCGACTGGGCCGGCCCCTACCGCGACCTGGTGGTCCGCTCCGAATTGGCGCTCAAATTGATGGCCCAGGCCGACTCCGGCGCCCTGGCGGCGGCGGCCACCACGTCGCTGCCGGAGACGATGGGCGGCGAGCGCAACTGGGACTACCGCTACGCCTGGATACGCGACGCCGCTCAGATTGCCCGCTCCTTTTTCGCCCTGGGGCACACCGCCGAACTCGACGCCTTTATCGAATGGGCCGAACAGGCCCCCTTTCTAAACGGCCACGGCCACGACCGGGGGCTGTCGATTATGTATCCGCTCCACCCCGATACGGGCATGGCCGAAATCGAATTATCTCATCTGGAGGGCTACCGCGGCTCGCAGCCGGTGCGCGTGGGCAATGAGGCCTCCCAGCAGCTGCAACTCGACATCTACGGCGAACTTCTGGGAGCGGTCTACGAACGGGTGCGCCTCGAAGAGCGCTTCGATGGTGCCGTGGGGCCCTTTTTGGAGACCGTCGCCAACCGGGCCTGCGAACAGTGGCGCCAGCCCGATTTTAGTATCTGGGAGCCCCGCAACGGTCCCTGCCAATTTGTGTACTCCAAATTGATGGTCTGGGTCGCCCTGCAGCGGGCGATCGCGCTGCACGACGCCGGCTTTATCGGCGGCGACCGCAAGCGATGGGCGGCTACGCGCGACCGGGTGCGCAACTGGGTGCTCGACCGGGGCTACAACGAGGACATCGGCGCCTTTGTTCAGATCGCCGGCGGCTCCGATCTGGACGCCGCCAATCTACTGATTCCGGCCTACGGGTTGTTGCCCGCCGACGATCCGCGCGTCCAGAACACCATCGATCGCACCCTCGAGGAGTTGACCGTCGACGACCTGGTCTATCGCTACCATGCCGACGACGGGCTCCAGGGCCAGGAAGGCGCCTTCGTGCTGTGCACCTACTGGCTCGTCGACGCCCTGACGCAGTCCGGTCGACTCGACGAGGCCTATCGCATCTTCGACAGCCTCGCCGATCGCACCAATCACGTCGGATTGCTCTCCGAGCAGATCGATCCCCATTCCGGTTGTTTTCTGGGAAATTTCCCCCAGGCGTACTCGCACGTCGGCCTGATCAACGCCGCACTGAACCTGGCAGATGCCGAGGGCAACGCACCGTCGATCGGCCAACGCACCGACGACGACGGACTCGATGACATCTCCGTGCCATCGGTCGTCGTATAAATCGTCGATCGAGAAGCGGCGCTCAGCCCCGGAGTCCACCGACCGGGACTGGCGCGGCTGCCATTACTCCTCGTCGAGAAACGACGACAGCAATTCGGCCGGCGTCTGGCGTCCGTCGTCGGGACTGCGCTCGGGAGCCGACATTGCATCGGCGAGTTGTCGTTCGATCAGCGCCATCTTGAGCTTCGATTCCTCGTCGGCGCCCAGTCCAAAATCGAGGGCGCGGGAATCATCTTCGCTCAACCCATGAAGCATCCGGATGACTTTCTCCTCGGTCGCGGTCAGCCCGTCGAGCGAGGTCTCGGTCGTCTCCGTTACTTCTTCGGTGGTCGTCGTCACCGACGACATCTGGTCTTCGTTCTTTTGATTACTCAACGTTCATTCCTCCACCGAAAAACATACCAAGTTTCAGCCGGCCATATGCCGGAATACCAAATCACCGCATTGACAATCATTGCATCTGCGGCATCTCAAAAGACGCCACCGCCTCAATTCAAATCCAACGGCACTGCAGCGTCGTTGCCGCTATGTTATAAGACCGGAGACTGTGGCGAGCAAATTTTTCATCTGATTTTTTGCCAATACGGACTCGAGCCGATCAAACGGCGCGATCATCTGTCCCCATCAACACGAGGATTGCCATGTTTCCGATCATTGATGAATTGCTCGATCGTTTCAATGACCACTTCGATACGGAATCGATCGTTATCGATGACGACGCCTTCGAGGAAGGCGTCGAAGAACTCAAGACCCATCTGCCGGAGGGCACCTGGCTGGTGGCCGGCGACAGCAATACCTGGGAGGCCGCCGGCGCCGAATTTACAGCCCGGCTCGACGCCGCCGATGTAGACTGGGAGCGCTACGTCGTCGACGAACCGGATGACGGCAGCAAACCGATCTGTACCGAAGCGCGCATCGAGGCCTACGAACAGGCCCTCGACGACCACGGTGCCGTCGCCGGCATCGCCGTCGGCAGCGGAACGATCAACGACATCGTCAAATTGGCCAGTCATCACCGGGAATTGCCGATGGCCTGTGTCGGTACGGCACCGAGCATGAACGGCTATACCTCGGGGATCGCCGCCGTGCTCGCCGACGGCGTCAAGACCACCATCCCCTGCAAAGCGCCGCGAGTCGTCATCGCCGACGTCGACGTCATGGCCCAGGCCCCCTACCGGATGCTGTGCAGCGGACTCGGCGACCTGATGTCGAAACCGGTCTCCAACGCCGACTGGCAGCTTTCGGCCTGGCTCAATGGAACGCCGCACTCCGACGACGCCATGGAGATCATCGAGACCGGTGCCGACATGCTCGACGGTGTCGCCCCCAACCTGCCGGAGCGCAACCCGGAGGCCGTCGCCGGACTGACGGCGTCGCTGATGCTTTCGGGCCTGGCGATGAGCGTCGCCGGCTCCTCGAGCCCGGCCTCCGGCGGCGAACACCTGATCAGTCACTTTATCGACATGACCGCCTTTACCCACGGCAAGCCCCACGACTTTCACGGCTGCCAGGTCGGCGTCGGCACCATTACCTCCGGCTTTATCTACGAGAAGCTCCGAGCCCTCGAGCCCGACGACATCGATATCGACGCCCGCGTCGACGCCCTGGTCCCCTGGGAGGAGTACGAGGCGCAATTGCAGGAGCGATTCGGACCGCTCTTCGAGGCCGTCGTCGAGCACGCCCGTCCCGGCTATCCGACCAAAGACGAGTTGCGGGCCCGTCTGACGAAATTATGCGATGAGTGGGATCGGCTGGAATCGGAAGTGGCGCGCACGCTTCGCACCGGGATGTCACTGGAAGAGGAGTTGCGCTCTGCGGAGTGCCCGATTCGCTTCTCACAACTGGGCGTCGACGCCGATCGCGCCTACCGCGCCGTGACCCACAGCAAGGATATCCGCAACCGCTACACCATCCTTCATCTGGGCTGGGAACTGGGCATGCTCGATGAGTGGGCGCGAGATATTCTGGCGCGACTGGCCGCCGACGACGGCACCACGCATACCCCCGAGATTTAAGAAGCGGTCAAAAAATCTCCCATCGGCATTCGCCGGCTGATTTGTCCGGCTTCT
>CAYUPT010000068.1:0-11642 GCA_964446725.1 uncultured Bradymonadales bacterium
CGCGCAGGCTGGCGACCATCACCAGATGGCGCTCCGACAGCAGCGCCAGGGCCTGCTGGAGTTCATCGGGGTCGGCGTCGTAGAGGTTGGTCAAAAAGATGATCAGCGCCCGCCGCTTCTGGCGCTGTGCCAGTCGCCGGGCGGCCGTCGAAAAATCGGAGGGCTCCATCGTCGCCTCCAGATCGAAGGTCCGGTCCACGATGGACTCCACAGCTCCCGGCCCGCGCTGGTCGGGGACCCAGCGGTCGACGCCCCCGAAGGTTCCCACCGACACCGAATCGCCCTGCTCCAGGGCCACATACGACAGCAGCAATCCGGCGTTTAAGGCGTGATCGAAGTGACTCAATTCACCGTCGCGTGCCCGCATGCGCCGACCGCAGTCGAATGCCAGCACGATCTGTTGGTTGCGCTCGTCTTCGTACTGGCGGGCGATGACGCGGTTGTGGCGAGCTGTGGCTTTCCAGTCGATCTGTCGGAGCTGATCGCCTTCGCGGTAGTCGCGAAGACAGTCAAATTCCATGCCCTCACCGCGTCGGCGCAACTCCCGGACTCCGATCTGGGAGGTCTTGTCGGCGACGGCCATCAATGCGTAGCGACTGACGGCCCGAAAATTGGGCACCACTCGAACTTCTTCGGCGTCGCCGACCCGTATCTGTCGGGCCACCAGCCCCAGCGGTCCCGGCTCCCGCACGTAGGTTGGCTCGAAGCGATGGACACCCCGCTGATAGGGTTCGATGGCGTAGGATACGCGCAGTCGATTGCCGGGCTCGATATCGGCATGTACCGACGGATCTGCGGCGCCCAGCGCCGCGGGAACCCCGTCGAATACTTCGATGCGACCTCCGTGATTGTCACCGAATTCGACGTCCAATTCGACATCGGTGGACACGCCCAGCGGCACCGATCGATCCACAGTGCGACTCACCGTCGGTTTCGGACGGCGCCAGATGAGCCATCCGTCGACGGCCGCCGCCACCACCAGCAGTGCTAACGCGGCCAGCCAGATCCCGTAGCCGGTCCCCGCTATCGCGACCACCAGCCCCGCCGCTGCCAAAGCCAGTGCCGCTCGCAACATGTTTCGGGTGGCCATCACGATCGGGGGGCCTCCACCTTCTTGAGCACATCGGCGAGTACGTCATCGGCGTGCATCCCGTCCAGAGCCAACTCCGGTGCCACCGACACGCGGTGTCGAAGCGCCGCCGGTGCGACCTGCTGGATATCGTCGGGCGTCACGTAATCGCGGCCCGCGATCAATGCGTAGGCCCTGGCGCCGCGAACCAGTGAGATACCTCCTCGCGGACCGGCGCCGTGTGACAGTCCGGGCCATTCCCGGGTCGATCGCGCCACGCGCACCGCGTACTCGACGAGTCGTTCATCGATGCGAACCTTTGCACAGGCCGTCTGGATATGCCGGGCCTCATCGACGCTCAAAAAGGGCTCGACATCATCGACTTCCAGTTGGTCGCCCACGCTGGCGTCGGTGACCATATCGACAATCGAAATTTCGTCGTCTTCGTCGGGATAATCGATGTCGATCTTGAATAAAAAGCGGTCGAGTTGGGCTTCCGGCAGCGGATAGGTTCCGTCTTGTTCGACCGGGTTCTGGGTCGCCAGGACCATAAATGGCCGATCCAACTGATGGGTCTTGCCCTCGATGGAGACCTGGCGTTCCTGCATCACCTCCAGAAGCGCCGACTGCGTTTTGGCGGGGGCCCGGTTGATCTCGTCGGCCAGCAAAATATTGGTGAATACGGGCCCCTTTCGGATGTGAAATTTCGCGGTATCGGGATCAAAGATCGCGTGGCCGGTGACATCAGTGGGCATCAAATCCGGCGTAAACTGAACTCGTCTCGACGCCCCTCCAAAGGTCTCGGCGAGGGCCAGCACCAGCATTGTCTTGCCCAGCCCCGGGACGCCCTCGATCAGCACGTGACCACTGGCCAGAAATCCGGTCAACACCATGTCAATGGCCCGGTCCTGGCCGAGGATGACCTTCTGGATTTCACCGCGCATCTTGGACACCGCCGCCAGTGTTCTGTCGATATCGCCCCCGGCGCTCGAATCGGCTTCGGTGCCCGACTTCAATTCCTCGGTCAACGTGCTCAAAGTCTCCTCCGTATCCGTTCTAATTCGACGATCAATGACTGGACGTCGGCATCCTTCATCGGCACCGGTCCGTCCACGAGATGTTGGAGCCGGCTCAGACTCATCTCGAGCTCCTCGGCCATGACCTCCAGGCGGCGCTCTTCGCCGAGGGTCTGAAGCGAGGGCCGGCGCTCGATTAATTTGTCGATCAAAGCCCGACGCGTCGACTCCACGAGGACTTCCGAGGCGTTGTGTTTCCACAGAAAATGCCCGGTGCCCCGAATGTGATCTCCTCTGCGCTGGCGTCTTCGCTCCGGTTCCGGTATCGGCGGCCCAAAGCGGCGAGCTCGCGTCAGTCCGAAGACAAGCGCCACAATCAGTCCCACAAATAGTGGCCAGCCGCGCTGCGCAACCCCGGCGATCCAGCCCCGGTCGCGGGTCTCCAGAAATAGCAGTGCATCGTCGGGCCAGCGATCATCGAGGGACAGAGCGTCGGCCAGAAAACGGCCCGCTTCGCCCTCCGAAATCCCGGAATTTTCCAGCATGTCGCCGCGGGTCAACACCGTCACCCGGCCGTGGCTTCGCGAGGCACTGATGCCCAGCACTTCGCCCTGTTGATTGACGGCCACCCAATCGGGATTGAGCGGTCCGTATACCTGGCCGTCGTCGGAGTCGTCGTCGGCCTCCGATTCGGCGTCGTCGTCCATTTCCCCGGCGAATTCGCCGAACTCCGTGATCGCGGAGATTTCGACGGTATCGTAGTGATAATCGTATTCCTCGACGACCTCTTCGGCCACGTCCGGCGACTCCTCATCGTAGGGGTCTAGCCACAGCTCGTCGTACAGCGAAGCTCCCGGTCCGTCGTCGAATTGTCGCGGCTGTATGATGATGAAATGCCCACCGCGCCCCAGTCCCTTGTCGATCGCCGTTTGCCACCAGTCCTCGTAGGTCGCCAACTCCGCGGAAAATAAAAAGACGTCGGCATCGACAACTCGTCGGGGCTCCCCCGGATCCGGGCGAGCCTCCACATCGACGTCGAGGGCCTCCAGAAAATGCTCCAGCCCCAGATGGGGATTGATCTGGGCCTCGACCTCCGGAGGCTGTTCGACTTCGATCTCCTCGAGCTCGTGGCGGTCGACAAACCAGAGCGTGCCGACGCCGATCAGCAGCGCCACAAACCCCACACCGAGCCCAATTTTGAGGCGTTTACCCATCGTCGCCTCCCGTCGGATTTTCAAAGACCCGTTCGTAGTCGGCGACCAGGGCTTCGAATTCGGCGGCCGTCGGTACGCACCCCGCCCAGGCCAATTCGTCGAAGGCCCTTGCCACGGAGGCGATCACCGGCCCTTCGGGTCTTTTGTCCTGGACGTGTCGAGCACAGGTCGACGTGGTCCATCCGGCGCGAAATTCCGTGTCGTAGCGCTGCTCGAAGCGCAATAGACTGCCCAGCACCATCAGCGCCAAGGCCCGGCGCTCATCACCGCGCTCCCAGTGTGTTCGAGCCGCATCGGCGACCCGGCGATCCTCCGGTAACTCAACGGCATCGTCTTCGCCGTCAAATAGCTCCTCCTGCCACCGCGCGCCGTCCTCGGAGCTCAGCGTGTCGGCGCTTCGGCCCTTGAATACGGAGGCAATTTTCCAGATCACCAGCACCAAAACCACCCCGAATACAAGCCAGGCCCCGACTCGGAGACCGGACGCCAAAACGCTCTGTATCGATCGGATTCCATCGCCATCAAGCGACTCGAGCCACGACTCCAGTCCGTCGAGCCAGGAGTCACCGTCATCATCGCCATCGTCGACGGGCACCCACTGGGTCTCCGTTTTGGGCGGTGGCGAAAACGGAGACCCCTCCATTATCTCGTCGAGTTCCGCCTGTGGATCGTCGACGGGAATGACGGTGGCCTGGCCATCGTCGGGAGGCCTCTTGGACTTGTCGGCGTCGATGGCACCGTTGTTGGCCTGTTGTTCAGCGGCGGCATCGCCAGACGGCGAATAACTATGAGCGGGGACCGGCGCTGCGACCGAAAGCCCCAAAAGCGCCGTCAGACCGACCGCCAACACCAGCGCCGCACCGGTGTCGACGGAGTGTTGGATGCGGTCGATGAGGCGTCGAAAGCGAATTTCCAGATCCCAGCCCTCGCGCTCGACTCGACGCTGGATATAGATTCCAAATCCCCCGGCGGCAAAGAAGGGTTCGACCAGAGTGGTCACCACCGTCGTCGCCGATACCACCACGGCGATGATGACCCAGCTTTCGGCGTCGTCCATCAAATACTCCAGAGCGGCCATCTCATCGACGACCAACTCATCCGGCGTCAACACGATGATCAGCACCGCTATCGACGCATAGCAAAGCCCCTTAAACCCAAGCCCCATCGCCGTCAGAAGCCAGCCGTGAAGCCGCGATTCTCCGTCGTACAGCGCCTGGATCCGGCCCTTGACCTCCCGGCGCTCGTTGCCCTCCAGAATCCTCACCGGCATCGTCAGTGACCGCATCGGTGACAGACGGCGCCAGGTTAGATCGGCGAGACCATCCAGACTGATCCACTGGTCGAGCATTTCTACCATCGTCTCTTTCGTCGTCGGCGCTCCCCCGAAAAACCGGCGGCTGACGACGTGCAGTGGTTTGAGCCACCAGCCCATGGCTACGGCCAGCCAGGGAGCACTTACGGCCGCCACTGCAACCTGGACGATGACCAACAGCGGAACCACCAGTGCACACCAGGGCTTGAGGATCGCCGACCAGAAGCGGCGACCCAGCAGCAATCCCAGATCCAGAGCCTGCACCCCGTCGCGATGGCGGAGTCTGGCGGCCACGTCATCGAGATTCATAGCCCCTCCCGGCCAGCGCAAAATAGCCAACCACCAGGGCCCACAGACCGCCGCCGACGACATATCGAATAATGGGCTCGATATCGCGGGGCGACCAGAAGGCCTCGACAAAGGCCGCCAGCACCAGCATCACCGAAAAGCCGACGATGATTCCCACACTGTCTTTGGCCGCCTTTCGAAGGGCGTCGATCCGGCTTCGCCGGCCCGGCCACAGCGGAGCGGCGCCGATTTTAAGTCCCGCCATCCCGGCCAGCGCAATGGCCGTCAACTCCAGGGAACCGTGACCGATGACGAACGGCCAGAATTGATCGCCGTAACCGGCGGCCTCCACATAGCCCGACGACGCGCCGAGGACCACGCCATTGAATACCAAAATCGCCAGCGAACCGATGCCAAAGGCGATTCCGGCCCCGAAGGTCCGAAGCGCAATGCCGACGTTGTTGTAGACGTAAAACCCAAACATCCTCAGGTCGTCGCCGGCGCCTCGTTGAGCGACGCGCTCGGCGCCGTACATCGAATCGAGCTGGTGGACCTGCATCGGCCCCAGGATTTCGGCCGCCATCTGGGGCGATGCCATCACCCATCCCATCACCACCAGCCAGGGCACAAAAAAGAATAGCAGCGCCGCCGTCAAAAACTTCCAGTTGTCGCGGACATCGGCCGCAAATCCACCGGCGACGTATCGCCAGATACGCCGGCCGGCTCTTGTTTTGTGGCGCTGGTACAGGATGGTGTGGCCGCGCTGGACCATCTTTTCTAGGCGAGCGCGAACTCCGGGACTGTACCCGCGGCTTCGGGCAACGGCGAGATGGCGACAGATCTGGCGGTAGCGCTGTGGAAAGTCATCGACGGGCCCTCCCACATTGTCGTTCTCGATGCGGTGGAGCATATCCTCGAAGTCGTGCCACCGTCCCTCGTATTTGTCGACGAATCCCTCCTGACTCATCCCCATCGCACAATCCTCTGAGCGAGTCCGTGGGTCTGCTCCTTTGCCTCCGAGGAGGTGGCGACATCGAACATGGGCCGTAAAATACCGGCCAACTCCGAACTACGGGCTCGCCCCAGGGCCCGCGACCGCTCGGCGAAGTCGACAATTGCCTCCTGTTCGTGAGGACGCAACACCACCGGGATCTGGATCGGCTCCGCATCCGGCAGCCGCTTGATATCTCGCGTCGCCGTCTGCTCGCCGTCGTAGACCACGACCGTATCCCCCGCCAGATCGCCGAGGCGCTGAAACCGTCCGCTGACGATCATGGCGATGATGCCGACAACATAGCCCACCGGCAGGCCATCGACGACGCGAACCAGATTGCGAATAATCGATCCGTACCAACCGACCGGGGTCCCGTCGCGATTGACGACTCGAATTTCGAGGGCCTTCTTGCCCGGCGTCCTTCCGCCGTTAAAGACCTCGAAAAGCGGGTTGTACAGCCAGGACAATGCGAACATCAAAAGCAGCATCGCCGCCCCTCCGGCATCGCCGAGCACCATCATGGGCACGGAGATCACGGTGATGACGACCACCTTTAGAACCCCGTCGATAAGCCAGGCTGCACCGCGGGGCACCAGACCGGCCAGGTCGAGTTCGAATTCCACCGCTTCCGGCGTCTCCACCCCGACTCGATTGTCGACCCGCTCTCGCGGTCTTGAACCATCAGACAACGGCTTGCTCCCGATCCACCAACGCTTCAATTAGGGCCTATTGGAACGGGCAACCTAGCACGCCGGGCGGCGACGGGACAACGGTCTGAGATGGTGGTTTGCGAGCCGTCACAACCCATCTGGTCGACCGAAGCGGTGGCGACGACGGGTTGACCACCTTCAACCAGTATTTAGCTTTGTAGTCATACCGGGGTCAGCACGGATGCAGCTTCGCTCCACCCCAACCACCGATCCGACGACACGCCCGGGGGGGCACGTGACCATGAGTTCAGATTCTGTAGATCGTCTGGGGTTTATGATCACCAATCTCGACGGAGGGGGAGCGGAACGGACGGTCTCCAATCTGGCCCGGGGCTTTTCGGACCATCATCGACAGCTGCTGCTCTTTGAGGACAGTATCGTCTACCCCTTCGATGGCGATGTGCACGTCGTCGACATTCCGATTATGGGCGATCTCTCTCGGACCCGCAAAATCTATGAGGTCGGCCGGGGCCTGGTCGAACTGAACCGACGCCGACGCTCGCTTCAGCTCGATACCTGCCTCAGCTTTTTGACCTGGCCCAATTTATTCAACGTGCTGTCCAGCGGCGACGAGCGCACCATCATCAGCGTTCGCAACAATCCCTCCCGGGCCATCCGCGGCCCCTATGCTCCGGTGCTCAAAGCGATGATCCGGGCCGTGTATCCGCGGGCCGACCACATCGTCGCCATCTCCGAGGACGTGCGGCGCGACCTCATCGAGCACTTCGGCGTCGCTCCCGACCGGGTCACCACCATCTACAACCCCATTCAATTCGACGATGTCCGCCACCAAGCCACCGCCGAATTGCCCGAGCCACTCCGGGGAATCGAGGACGTCCCGACGGTCATCTCCGTCGGTCGCCTGGCACTCCAGAAGGGCCAGTGGCATCTGATCCGCGCCTTCTCCCGGGTCCACCGGCGCGTCGACAACAGCACCCTGTTGTTGCTCGGCGTCGGCCCCTTCCGGGACTACCTCGTCGAATTGGCGCAAGACCTCGGACTCGCCGTCTGGGCCCACGACGTCCCCGGCCAGGGCCACCCGCTGGACTACGACGTCGTCTTCTGGGGCTTTGCCGAAAACCCCTTTCCCATCCTGTCGGCCTCCGACGTCTTTGCCTTTCCATCGCTGTGGGAGGGGTTGGGCAATGTGTTGCTGGAATCGCTGACCTGCGAACTGCCGGTCGTCAGCGCCGATTGCCGCTCCGGCCCGCGCGAGATTCTGGCGCCCGACACGCCCATCGATACCCGAACCCAGGATGCCGAGTGGGCGGACTTCGGTGTACTGCTTCCGGTCTGCGACGGCGAGCGCCGCGACCACATCGCTCCCTTGACCGACGAGGAGTCGCTATGGGCCGAGGTGTTGACCGAACTTCTGACCGATGAACAGACCTGCCACCACTACGCGACACGGGGGCGGATGCGGGCCTCGGATTTCGGTCTCGACGATATTACGGAGCAATGGCGCCAGCTTCTCGGGTATACCCAGCTGCCCAATCCTTCCCAGTCATAACCGGCGGCATTCGGGCCGGTCTGGCTCCTCCACCACCGCCGCTTTGAAAGCCCCCGGTATGTCTTGTGCTCCGGGGAATTCGCCTTGCGATGGGCTCAACACGCGCTCTCAGCCGATCTCCGAGAATATACTGATACCAAATTCACTCCTGCGGCGACGAAAAAAAACCGGAGAATTCGGGTGGTTGTGGCACAACATACCTCGGCGAGCCGACGTGAAGTCGATGTGCTGCAGACTCCTAAAAGCCCTGTTGGCTGCGATTGCGGGCCACCAAACTTCGGAACACCACGTAGTTGGCCACGGCGTAAAACGGATACAGCAACAATCCCATCACCAATTGTATCCCGCCGGTGATGACCGCGCTGAGTATCGGACTGGCTTCCCCGATCCCCACTTCAACGCCTCCCACGACGAGCATCACCGGCATCATCGCCGCCACACCGATCAACCAGGCGGCGATGAATAATGCTACGGTGTAAAACCAGTTGCGTACCCCACCGACCAACTGCAGCGAACGATTCATCGAATCCACAATGCTCGTATCCTCGGTAATTACCGCCAGATCGGCAAAGTGGAACAACAGATAGGTTGCGTATCCCGCCAGCATACAGAGCGCTCCAAAGCACATCGCTCCCACCGACGCCTCGGAGAGGGTAAAGACCACCAGCGCAAACCCCGCAAAGGGAGTCAGGACAAGCGTTTGCAGTAGCATCGACCCGGCGACGGAGCCGAATTTATCCGTCGATTCCGACCAGACAGAGTTGGTTGGAAGCCCGTGATAGACCTTGTCCAAATAGGTAAACGCCACAGTCCAGAAATAGGCGATCGTCAGAAAATACAGGACTCCGCCGACCAGTATCGCCAATCCCATCAAAAACGGCTGGAGTTCCGCCAGCGCAAAACCGAACGCCGCCATGACACCGACACCGAAGGCGAGGACGAACAGAAACGCCAGGTAGTAGCCGATAAGCCCCAAAAATACCTGCGGATACAGATTGAACATCTGTACGATGGTATCGACAAAGGTCGTCGGATCGTCGACCTCTCCCCGTTCGGGATCGCCTCCCGGTGATTCCGCATCCAGACTGGCGTCGGGACTCGAGTAATAATTTTCTTGTTCCCTCATCGTTTTCCTTTCCAAATTTTTTCAACCGGCTGCTGAACCGAGACCGGTCAGTTCCAGACACGAATATATTCTCCGGCCAACCATCATCTGGCTGGGTTTCAATAGCACCGTCGCTGTCATCTGATACAATAAAGCTATACCAGCTTGCGCTTGTCGCGAAAAGTTTCACTCCCAACTTCAAAGGCTGTCCACATCCCTGTCTTTGCTCTATACTCGTCGTGGATTATCCAGCCATTTTACTGAATCGCCACTCATCATGGAGCATGCCATGCAACGACCGCCGCGTTACACCCCATTTCTCACAGTGCTTGTGGCGTTCGGCCTCGCAATATCGGGCTGCAGCGACGATCCGGACGCCGCCGAAAATGACGAGCAACAAAACGCCGAAGACTACGACCACCCCGACGATCGCACGGCGGACTGCGACCCGCTGATGCCGGAATATTGCTCGATGCCCTGGCCCTCCAACCTCTATCTGGAAGACGACGACCAGCGAGCCACGGGCTACACCCTCGACTTTGGAGAATCCACACTGCCCCGCAGCCTGTCGGATAGTGAACACATCGCCAACGAGGCCTACCGCCGCCTCGATGGCTACGGCCTGGGTACTCCGGTCACCGTGCTCATTCCCGGCGTCGACACCTCCGGGATGCCCACCGAAAATTCCATCGAAGACTCCATCGAAGACGACGACCGCGACGCCCTCTTCTACGAGGTCACCGACGACGGACTGGAACCGGTGCCCTTCTGGGCGGAACTGGACGTCCAGGCCGAATCACCGGACGAACAGGTGCTCTACCTTCGACCGGCGGTGATTCTCGAAGAGGATACGCGCTACGTCGTCGGCTTTCGCAACCTCGTCGATGATGACGGCGACGATATCGAGCGGTCATCGGCCTTCCAGCAGTATATCGACGGCGAAGCGGCGGCCGACGAAGAACTGGCCTGGCGACAAGATCGCTTCGACGACATCTTCCAGATGCTCGACGACGAGGGTATCGATCGCGATGAATTGACGCTTGCCTGGGATTTTCACACCGGCAGCAGCGACGGCCTTCACGGCGAATTGCTCCATATGATCGACGACGGCGTCGCCGAAGCCCAAAACGAGGGCATCGACATCGAGATCTCAAATGTGAACGCCTACGGCGAAGATGACGATCCCCATATCGCCTACGAGATTCAAGGCACCTTCGAGGTCCCTCATTTTCTCGAAGACTCCGAGCGCGCCCCGTCGGTTCCGGCGGCATATCTGATGCACCGCGACGACGACGGAAACCCGGCCATCAATGACACTCGCGCAGCCGATTTCTGGCTGCAGATCCCGCACAGCGCTGTCGACGGCACACCGCATGCGCTAGTCAACTACGGCCACGGCATGCTCGGAAGCGGAAGTCAGGTCCTCTCCGAAAGCTCCAACGAGCGCATCTCCAACGAACATGACCTGATCTACTTTGGCGCCGACTTCATCGGCTTTTCCGACGACGACGTCCCGCTGGCCATTCAGGCCCTGAGTCAACCGACGTATTTCGAAGAGTTGGTCGACCGCATGCATCAGGGCGTGCTGGAGTACGTACTGCTGACTGAGGCCATGAAAGAGGGACTGGCGTCGATTCCACAAGACGAGGCCTTCGATGAACACGATGTCGAGTTAAGCGTCGACGACGACCGCATCTACTACACCGGTATCTCTCAGGGCGGCATCTACGGCGTCACCGTGCTCGCCGTCGATCCCAACATCGAGCGCGGCCACCTCGGCGTCCCCGGCCACAACTACGCGATGATGATGGAGCGCTCCTCGAACTTCTATGCGGAGCCGCTGGGCTATGCCGACATGATCGAAAACGGCTTTGATCGCCGCGTCGACCAGAGCATGGTCATCCCGATCATCCAGCTGTTGTGGGACAAGATCGATCCCATCAGCTACCTGCGCCGACTGGAAGCCGAACCCTTTGACGACGACATGCCCAAGTCCGGGCTCTTCGCCGCCGCCAAGGGCGACTACCAGGTCGCCGTGGTCACCAAAGAGATCACAGCCCGAAGCGATATGGACATCCCGGTCCTCGAGAATTACGACCGCGAACGCGGCCAACCCTGGGGCGTCGATACTGTCGACTATCCCCACGACGGCTCGGGACTCGTCCTCTACGACTTCGGCAACCCCTGGCCGGAACCGGGCAACATCCCGCCCGACGACGACCTCGGCGACCCCCACGGTGAACCCCGGAGCCTACCGATCCACAACGACCAACTCGTCCACTTTTTGGACGAAGGCGAAATCATCGACGTCTGCGACGGCGAACCCTGCTATTTCCCGGCTGAGTAATTTAGCTCCCGCGCAGGAGGCAAGGTGCCCCCAGGCTCCGCCGCTATCGCGGCGGAGCCTGGGGTTACTCATGCCCA
>CAYUPT010000069.1:0-11599 GCA_964446725.1 uncultured Bradymonadales bacterium
CATCGACATCGCCCTTGCGTGCTGCAACTCGTCCAAGGGCGACGTGAGACCGGGCATCCAACACCTCGATCTGGGTCCACCGCCGGGCCGCCCGGTAGGCTTCATGGTAATCACCGCGGCGCTCAAATAAATCAGTTTGCCGCCGGGCCAGCGACGCGTCGTGGGGATTGCGCTCGAAGATGGCGTTTCGGGCCCGCTGTTCGGCGTTTGTTTCGCCGGCCGAGGCGGCGCGTGTCTGAAGCTGGCGCCAGCCGTCGATATCCTCGCCGGCCAACTCGACGGCACTCAAAGCGTGGATGTAGGCCTCCTCGCGCCGCGCGGCGTCGGCGGCCATTCGGCTCGCCGAAAGGCGCAGGTCGTAGCCCTCAACCCCGTCGTCGAAGGCCCGACGGGCGGCGTCGAGACCGGCGTCCAGATCGCCGAGTGCCTCCAGCGTCAGGACGCGAAGTACGGCCACAGACGCCGTCGACTCACCGCGGCGTTCGGCGTTTCGAAGCTGGATCCGGGCCGCCTGTTCGTCGCCGCCCATCGCCGCTGCCATCGCCCGGTACGCCGCCGCCTCGCCGCCGTCGGCGTGTTCTACGTCATCGCCGGCGATCATCGCCTGCAGCCGGGCCACATCGACCAATTCCTGGCGCATCAGCCTCGAGTAGCGATCGGTGAGCCACTGCCGAAACTGCTCGTCGACGGCGTCGATATCGCGCTCCAACGTCCGCTCAAAGACGGTGTCCACATCGGGCTCGTCGGCGAAATACTCCAGCATATCGACGGCCACATCGAGCCCCTGTGTCTCGTCGAGATAGGCCATAAACAACATCGCCACCTGATAGGCGTGGCCCACCTCGGCGCCGCGCCCGGTCATGAAGACCTCGTTGAGATCGGCGAGCGACCAGAGGCGGTCGTGCATGACGCGCCGCGCGATATCGACGTCGTGGAAGCGCGTCCACGACGGGTCGGCCAGTCGCGTCTCGTACTCCGCGAGCCCCTCGGTAAACCACACCGGCACGCGCTCGTCGGACAATTCCATATGGTAGGAGTGGGCCAATTCGTGCCAGACGATCATCTCCCAGTTCACATCGCCGTCGTCGGGGCTTCGCGTCAGCACCACGGGGCCGAAGCAGACGCCGTGGGGATCGATATGCGGAAGCCCCACAGAGCGCACCGAGAAGTCCCGGCTATCGGAAAACACCTCCAGTGTCAGCGATTCCAATTCGACGCCGTAGCGCTCGGCAAAGACGCCGCGAGCCCGCTGTACCAGCGGTTCGGCGACGTCGCGGAGCACGTCGAATTCCGATGCGTGAGCCCGGAGGCGAAATCCATCGACGTCGGCCGTCACGTAGTCATCGAGCCCGCGCTCGTACAACTCCAGGGTATTGTAGACCGGCACGTGGTAGCGATCGGCGTCGAAGGCCCGCTCCAAGACCGAGACTCCGCGGGCCTCGTCGCCGATACGGGTCAGCGCCATGCCCAGGCCCCGAAGCGCCGGGGCGTAGCTGTCGTCGCGCTCCAACGCCCTCTCGTACAATTCGACGGAGGCCCGGTGGCGGTTGTTGCGGGCTGCAAATTCGGCGGTCGTCGCCAGCAACTGCGGCCGATTGGAGCGCCGCTCATCGAAACGCGTGGCCAGACGCTCAAACTCCCCTTCGTCGGCGCTCAGATAGGCGACTGCCGCCAGAAGCGACAGGCCCTCGGTATCCTCCGGAAAGCGCTCCACAAGCCGGGCTGCGTGCTGACGACCCGCCTCCCATCGGCCCTGCGAGAGCAATAATTCCGCGCGCACGAGCCCCACCCGGGGATGTCCCGGATACTGTCGAGCTGCGCGATCGATAAGTGCCGTCGACTCCGCAAACCGGCCGCTTTGTTGGAGTTCAATAATCGCCATCCCCGCCAGCGCCTCCGGATGATCGGAGTGGCGGTCTAGCACTTCCCGGTAGGCGCCTTCGGCTTCTGCCGTATTGTGCCAACGCATCATCAGGTCGCCGAGCCGCAGATGGGCTTCGATGTAATCGGGGTTGTTGTCGATGGCCCGGCTCAGCGCCCGATTGGCATCGCGCGGGCGGTCGGCGGCCATCATGGCCCGGCCCAACCACACCAAATCGGGCGCACTGTCGATATGGCCGTCGTTGTACCGACGGGCCAGCCCCTCGAGCACCGCCCGTCCCTCGCTCACCGCACCATCGTCGATGAGCATGCGGCCCAGCTCAAAGCGCACCTCCGGGTCACCGGGGGCCTGTTCGAGAAGCCGGCGAAGCCGCGCGAGCGCCTCGTCGCGCTCGCCGAATAGCCACTCAAGGCGCGCCACTTCGACGTCGGCGCGCCGGATCTGCGGCTGGCCATCGGCGACATCGAGTGCCGCCCGGGCAAAGCGCATGGCGTCGTCATCGTCGCCGGACCACAGCGAGAATCGAGCGCGAAGGCGCAACGACTGGCCATCGTCGCGATCCAACGCGTGCTGCTCGGCCCGTTCCCAATCCCCGGATTGAAATGATGTCAGCTCTTCGCTGTCGGCATAGACCACCGACGGCATCGCCGCGGCGACACAGAGCGCCGTCGCCCACATGGCGAGCACGGCGCAGATATGAAGCTCGCCGCTGCAATATCGTCTGTGGTCCACACTATTCTCCGGACTCCGGTGCCCGATGACACCGTCGACGCCGGCCGACTTCGCCCCTACAGGCCACTGATGATTCGCCAGCGATCGTTTTCGCGCTGCAACTCCAGTCGATTGACGTCGACGCCGGCATCCCAGGTCTCCTGGTCAGCCATTTCGTACTGGTAGGCGTACTCAAATTCGTAATCGATGTGGGCGCGATAGTCGTCGACGACGACATCTTTGACGATGACTTCATACTGAATTTGGGTGGCGTACTCCGCCATCATCTCAAAGACTTCGCTCAGCTCGTCGTAGCCGTAATCGTCTTCCGTGGTATGGGTGGTGCCGGCATTGTCATAAAAATCCTGCGAAACCAGCCGAGTCAGCGATCCAAAATCCTTGCTGACCATCGCCTCCCGGTACCGATACAGCACATCGAGTACTTCGCGGGCATCGGCGTCGTCGCGGATCTCAGCGTCCTCGCTGATCTGAAAATGCGGCTCATCCGGGTACAGATCATCGCCCTGGACCTGGTTGGACGCACAGCCCGTCAACATCGCGACGAGACCGGCGATTGCCACCCAGTAGAACAGCCGTCGAATTGCCATCATCTGATACTCCTGATTGACCAGGGAAATCCTTGCAAACGCGGTGTCTGCCCTCGCATCGACCGCTGCTATAAACCGTGTTGCCGTCAGTCGATATTCCGGCGGTCCCACTGCAGCCGGTCGAGCCACAGTCGGGCGTGCTCTCGATAACGCGTCATCTGCGAGTCACTCAATTGCTCGAAGATCGCCTGTGCCTCTTCGAATCGATCCTCGTGATGCAGGCTCTCACCTAGCATCAGCAAGGCTTCGGCGTCCAGCACGTCGAAATCCAATTGGCCGGCGGCCTCCTCGAGGTGGCCGATGGCCCCGGCGTATAGATGTCGATTCCACAGAAGACGCCCGACCAGATAGGCAGCCACGGGATCGCCCGGCGATGCCTGACGCCACTGCATCAACAGGTGCATGGCCTCGGCATCGGAGGGACGCTCGACGAGATAGGTGCGGCCTCGCTCGTCGCCGTCTTCGACCAACCGTCGCTTTAACACCAGGGAGCGCTGGCGACCGGTCGGCATGCCGGCGTCCAGGGCGCGTCCGTAGGCATGGCGGGCCTCGTCGAGGTGGCCCTGGGACCACAGAATATCGCCCTCCACTTCCAGAAACCGGCCCCGCTGCACATCGCTTAACGCATCGCGGTCCTGCGCTTCGATGACCTCCATCGCCCGACTGTACTGTTCGGTGTCGATCAGTAGTCGCGCCCACTGTCGTCGGGCTGTCGTCCGGTCCGGATCGAGCTCCAGGAGTCGTCGATAGTACTCGTGGGCACGGCCGTCGCCGGAGCGGGCGGCGCTGCGGGCCTGTCGGTGCAATTCGGCGATCGCCCGCGCACAATCTCTGGCAAAGATGCTGCGTCGATCGTAGCGATCTTCGGCGACGGATTGCTGCTGGTCGGTCAATTCGATGGCGTCGACGTACTCCTGCCAGCCGTCGACGAGTTCGTCGACTTCCACTCCGTAGGCCCCGCGAAAATCGCCGGTGGGATAGGCCTCTTTGAAGGCTTCGATCCCCTCGGTGTCGATGAGATAGCGCACAAAGGAGCCCATCGCCGTATACGCCGGCCCCGAGGCCTCCGACCAGAATCCGCCGGCGCCGACAATATCCGTCAGCTCCGGGTCGATGCCGAGTCGCCGCATCGCCGCCGATGCCTCATGAGGGCTCAATTCTCCAACGGGCCACTCGGCGGCGACAGCAACTCCTTCGACGAGCCCCATATTGACGCCGATGCCCCACTGCGTACTCAGGCTCAACGGTCCGGCTCCGAAGGGTTCGGTAAAGATATGGGCCAATTCATGGGCCAGCATCGAGTCCCCGGTATTTCCCCACAGAATATGCATCTCGTGGAGCCACAACTTGGCGACCATCGTATTGCGAGCGCCCATCAGCGCCTGTTTGGTATCCCGATCGCCGTAGACGTAGCTCGTGAGCTTTTCGCCGCGCTCGGCAACCGGATCGGTTCCGAAAAACTCGCGCATCTGGTGGTAGCGATACTCGTGATCGGCGACCATCTGCTCGAGGCGCTCGTTTTGGTCGGTCCGGTCCGGATAGTAGATAACGAAGTGTTCGCTCTCTACTTTGCCGCCCAACTCTTCAGCCACGAAATCACCGTCGATTCCGATGCCGAAATGAGCCTGGTAATGCATACCGACGGCCACGACAACAGCGGCGATGACGGCGATCACGACCGGCCAGATCGCAGGCCGATCGCGATAGAAGTCATAGGCGGCCTCGAGGGCGGCGATGATGCCGACAACGGCCACGATATTGAGGCCTCGATAAGCGATCAGACTGGCGGGAACGGCCAGTGCCTCGTCGTAAATCGAGCCCCCGAAATAACCGATAAACCACTCGTGGCCGATGATCGGCGGATTGGTCCCCAGATGAGTGATCAGCGCCACGGCGCTAATCAGTGGAATTCCAAAGGCGATGACCCAGGGCAATACCCGCAACCCGTCGGCCACCGCCGTCGCCAGCCATCCGGCGGTCTGTCCGATCAGTATCGCGGGCACCACGATCAACCCCCAGAACGCCAATCCAACGCCCCAGTCGCAGTTCGGGACCCGAAGCCCGTTGAGCGACAGCACCAATAGCGGGCCGATGGCCAGCGCCAGATGTACCACAAAAAGTGTCGCAAAGTCGGCGACGGGTCGAACGGTGCGATCGGAACTCAGCGGGGATTCGACGGCGCCGCTTGTGACAGCGTGCACCGTCAGCCCCGTCGATAAAAGGCCCAGCACGGCGCCAAAGAGCGCCGCCGACTCGTAGCCCACCAGATTAAATAGCGGAATAAAGGCGACGATGACTGCCAATCCAATGGCGACCGCCCCGGCGACGAGATGCGCCTTTGTCGGCGCAAATTCAGCGATCCGCTCCATTGACCTGTTCAACATACTCGAGCCTCACCGTGGTGCCGCGTTGAATGCCGAATTCTTCGGCCAGACCGCCGTTGACTTCCAGCACCATCCTCGATGGCACCCCGACACCTCGCGGTGTCTCGGTTTCTGGCTCTGCCTCCTGGACGACGCCCACAACTTCACCGTCGCCGTCGATAAAAATCATATCCAGCGAAATCAGCGTATTCTTCATCCAAAACGACAGATGCTGTTCGCGGGGATAGATAAATAGCATGCCCCAGTCATCGAGCATCTCCGGTCGATGCATCAGCCCCCGGCTCTGCTGTGATTCGGTGACGGCGAGTTCCAGAAAGAACTCGGCAATTTGCTCATCGCCGTCGTAAAACCGGGCTATGGGCGTCTCCTCGTCGCGCTCGCCGGTCATCGCCGGAGGCGTCTGACATCGGCCGTCGATGCAGCGAAAGTACGACGAACAATCGCCGTCGATATCGCAGGACTGGGCCTCCATGGTCTCCTCGTCGACGGCGTTGACCTCGCCGTCACCGCCGTAGGCACTGGAATGATTGCAGCCCCACATCATCGAGGCAATGACGGCCAGCACGAGGACCGATGTCCAGGACGTTGTATTCATCCAAGAGCCTCAAATTTGTTGGAGTTGAGTCTCGATGAGCTCTTTGACCTCCGGGTCGTCTTCCTGCTCCATTCTGGCTTCCAGTTCCGGACGGGCGGCCTCGCCGAGCAAATCGGCGAGCGACTCCACCGCCTGACTGCGGACGTCCGCGGCTCGATCACTGAGCGCCGATTCGATCAGCGGCTGAGCGTCGTCGTGTCCCGTACTGGCCAGGGCCTCGATGGCACTGGAGCGGACATCGGCATCGTCGGTACTGAGGAGCTGGGCGATATTGGTCACCGCCATCGACTTCTCGAAGCGACCGAGCTGTTCGAGTGCCGCGATCTGGACCTGGGCGTCGTCATCGGTCAGCGATTCACTCAACATCCCGATATGCTCGGCGACGGTGTCGTCCTCTTGATTGGGCATAAACGTGATGGTCGCCTCCAGGGCGGCGGCGCGGACGGCCGGAGCGTCGGCGTCGACCATCTCGCGGATACGACCCACAGCAAGGGGCTCGCCGCGCTTCTCGAGGGCGCTGATGGCGGCGGCGACGACATCCGAAGAGCTGTCATTGAGGTAGTCGACGAGAATATCGGCGTGCTCATCGTCGCCGTCGAATTCGCCGAGGGCCAACGCCACATTTTCGCGAACCGCCGGGTCGGCGTCATCGACGAGTCCGGCGAGAATATCGAGGGCCTCGTCGCTGCCGATTTGCCCCAGCGACTGAGCGGAGGCTCCGCGAATTTCGGCATCGCTATGCTCGGTGCCGGCCTCGATGGTATCGATGGCATCGTCGAAGCCATTTTCCCTCGCCGCCCGCTCACCGATGGCGCGGTAGGCCACGCGCTGGACGTGGTCGGAATCGCTTCCGGTCTGGTCGATGATCTCTTCTAACGGTTGGGCGACCATCAGGTCGTAGGCGGCCTGCAGCATCTCGTCGCCGTCGCTGCTGACGTCGGCGGTGGCCACCAGAGCCTCGACGCTTTCGACGTCGCCACGTTCGACGAGGGCATCGATGGCCGCTCTACGACGGGAGCGCGTTTCGTCGTTCAGAAACTCCTCGACCCGCTGTCGGGCCTCGTCGAAGTCGAGCTGTGAGACCTCGCGCAGCGCCTGGTTGGCAAATCCGCCATCGAGGTGATTGGCCTGATAGGTCAGCCCGACGATTCGAACTTCCTCGGGATAGTCCTCGTCACTGAGGTCCTCGGCAATCGTCATTCGGATATCATCGTCGAGTTCGTCGTCCTCGAGCGCGTCGTAGCGCACCTGATGGGCGTCGATTTCGTCGAGTGCCTCCACGGCATACGTCGGGATATCGCCGCGGTCGTCGGCCAGTGCCCGGCGCAGCACGTCGAGGACCCGCTCGTCACCGTCGTATCGCGTCAACTCTTCGACGGCCGCTTCCGCCTCCGAGACATCGCCCTCGTCAAAGAGGTACAGCGACTCCTCGACGCTGAACTCGTCGATCGACGACGCGCCGAGAAACTCCGCCATCTGCCGGGCCAACGAGGTGCGCGATTCATCGTCCACCGCGTCACTGATCGCCTCCAGCGCCGGGCGTTCATCCTCGAAGCCCTCCAACACGCCCAGGGCCCGCCGGCGTACGTGGCGATCATCGTGGACGAGAAGCGGGGTAACTTCCTCGATTCGGATCTCACCGATATCGGGCAAGGCCTGCACGACCTGGCGAGCGGTATAGGGCTCTTCGGTATCGAGAAATGCGTAGACATCGTCCAGAAGCGCTTCTCGATCGTCATTCCAGCGCCGCTCTACTTCGTCGAGCGACACCAACTGGTTGTCGGGCATCAGCACCTGGGCCGACGTCAGGGTCGCCGGCGGAAGTACCTTCCACAATGGCACGGTCAGCGTGTAGGCCGGAATCGAGATATCGGCCCGCGTCAACCCACCGTCGATGAAGTCCGGAAAATGAACCTCGGATACGCCGTATTCGGTCAGCGTGTAGACCGCTTCGGCTTTAATGACTGGCGCGTACTGCGCGCTGTCGGAGTCGATATGGACTTCGACGTGGGCCTGGGACGGGTCATCGCCGGTGACCGAGGCGTAGGAGTTGCCGTAGACCGAGCGCTTGTTCTGGCGAAGTGTCTCAAAGGCCTGCTCCAGCGTTCTGGAGTTGACATCGCCGCTGAGATTGCCCTCGGCACGGGGCACCAGGATGTACTCCTGGGCATCGGCGATTCGGGCCTCCTCGTAGGAGTAACGGACGTTGCCGCCCTCGGCGCTGACCACCGACACCACGCCGGCCGTCGCCACCAGCAACGCCAGCGCAAATACGCCTCCGTGAGACAGCATCTGAACTCTTCGAATTGGACTACTCTTATCATTCTTCATAGCGGTATCCAGCTTGCGTCACTTGCCTGGTTTCTGCGGCGTCCCGTCGCAACGGGCCCGACAACTGGTAGACGTCGCATCGCGTCAACAATTCATTATAAGTGCCACGACCTTCAAGATCATTCCGGTCTGATCGCCACCAGCAGGCCGCATCGTGCCATCTGGCAACCACTGCGGCCATCATCGATACAGGGCGTCGATGCCGCGTCCGGTACAGTGAACAACGACCCGGGGGACCGCCATTCGTTACGCCTTGTGACATGTTGCGCGGCCCCGAGCTTGGCTCCGAGACCGCCAGGGACTTTCGTTGACCATTTCGAGGCTTCCGCAGCCGCACCAGTCAACCGCCGTTCGCCGGCAGCGAAGCGTTGTCCTTTTGCCCCAATACGACAGCCCGTCGTCTCGCCGCCTGTATGCGATGGCGCCGAACGCGACGGGCTGATCGTCGAGCATTGCCGCCGGTCCCCCTGTGAGGGCACGGACAGCCAACTTGTCACACCGCTCTAATGGAAATCAATCCAGAAGGCTTCCGACCTGGACGCCGTCTTTGGTCACCAGCGTCAGGCAGGATGTGTTGGTACAGGCCCACAGCATTCCGCCGGCGCCCTCCGAATACCGCATCACTCGCGTGACCTCCATTTCCGAGTCACACTCCGGGCAATTGCGGCTTGTCTTCGTCGTCTTCTTTCGGGTTGCAATCTTCGCGCGTGCCATCGTTTCTTCCTGCTGTAAATAGACTGGAACCGACCGGAGCCGATCGCCTATGAAACCGAATTTGTTTCGTCCCGTCGTGAGTCTCGCATCAGTCGGAGCACGTCGACAGGCGACGGGTCTGATAGCCGAGGCCCGCGCGGATGTCAACTCGGGACGATACTGGCCTGAAGCGTTGGCCCCCATGATCGATACTCAGGGCCCTCCGACCCCCTTTTACAGGAGGTAGCTCAGAAGTCATAAGCCCGAGATAGATCGTTGAAATTTAGCGCTTTCGCTGTCATTGTCAATTTCGGTAACACGGCACATCGCCTGCCGTTTTCATCGCCCGCAAACCGTCCCCTCACCGAGACAGGAGTTTCCCATGCCCCAGATCAACGCGGCCCCCGACGCCCAGACCTCCAGCAACGAGTCGCTCGAGTCGCTTCGGAACCACCACCAGAAACTGGAGCAGCGACTCGACAAACTCGGTGGCCAGCGATCGCTGTCTCCGGAAGAAGAATTCGAGATGCAGGTCCTCAAAAAGCGCAAGCTGGCGCTCAAGGATCGAATCAGGGCTCGAAGCGACGACTGACCTGCTTCGATACCCATCAACCGTCGGCCGGCGCGCCTTCGCCCTCGTCATCGACGGTACGCTCTGCGGCGTCGCCGACGAGGGCGTCTCCGGTCCGTCGGCCGAAAAATGCCTTCGAGGCGTCGAAGAAGGACTCCGACAACTCGACGACGGCCCGGCGATCGCCGTCGTAGTGGCCTTCGACCCAGAAGTCTTTGACGATCTCGTCGAGTGTTATCTGAGAGGCCGGCCCGGCCGGAAGGTAGTCCGACGGCTCGCCATGATGCTCGACTTGTACGAGCACCTCCGATTGCTCGAGCCGCTCTACGATATCGGAGACGATCCCCGCCGGCAGTCCCGTTTCCGCGACCAGATGAGCCTCGCTGACAGGTCCCTGGCCGCCGTCGTAGTTGCGATACACCGCCGCCAGCACTTCCAGCGGAACCAGCGGGTGGAGCACTCGAAATTGCTCCGGGCGGGCCCGGGAACTTCGACGCCCGCCCTCGGCACGGATCAGCGGTCGCATATGCTGGACGCTGTACGCCAATTCGGCGCCGATCAAAATGACCAGCCACGTGATGTAGACCCAGATAAGACCGATGGGAATCAAGGCCAGCGTCCCGTAGACCCGGTCGTATGTCTGCAATAGCAACTGATTGACGTAGACATTGAACCCCCATTTGGCCAATTCGAAGGCCACAGCCGTAAATAATCCGCCGACGATGGCCGACCGCCAGCTGACGTTGGCGTCGGGCACCAGCTTGATGATCAGCGTAAAGGCCACCAGAGCGTACAGCACCGGCGCCAGCCGAACCAAAAACCCGACGTTGAGACCCATTTCGCTGAGGAAGATCTGAGCGCGCGCCGTCTGCACGATCGACAATCCCAACAACACCGGGCCGAAGGTTAACGTCGCCCAGAAGGTCATTATTTTCATGACCACCGGCCGGTTGTGGCGCCCGCGCCAGATGGCGGTCATCGTCTCTTCGATGTAGTTAAATAACACCAACCCGATGACCAGCAGTGTTACGGCCCCGATTCCCCCGATGGCCTGGGCGCTATCGGTGGCCACCTCGCTTAGATAATTGGCCAGGCCGCCGGCGACGTCCGGAAATAGCCGGTGGAGGGTATCGAAGATTCGACCGCCCTCGTCCTCGAGCAAGCCGAAGGCCATCAGCAGCGACGCCGCCACCGTCAACAGCGGGACGACGGCCAGTACTGTAAAAAACGCCAGTCCCGCCGCCATCATCGGGCTTCGATCGCGAACGACCTCCCGGATCGTCAGGTACGTCAGCGCGGCGCACCACACCGCGGCATGGGCCACCGCGGAGCGCTCTTTTTCCGGCTCTTCGAAGAGGCTCTCCAGTTTCTCCGCCCACCAGCTCTGCAAGCGCTCGATATTGGCCTTCATAGACAACAGCCTGCGTCGTGAATTTCAAAACTGAGGCGAAATCGCCTGTGCAGCGGCGCACCGCGTCTATACCCTGCACAACAACTTCTCACAAATTGGCGGCCGATCTCATTAGTTCCGATCGCATAGTCGTGTTACCATGCCGGTGCGGACCGATCGTCCGCTGCAACAGAGAGATGCCGGATCGCCCATCAGACGACTGCCATCCAGAACACAGTACACCGCGATCGAACTCGATGATAGCGGGCCCCGAACAGGTGCCCGACTCGCTTTTGCGCCAACGAGGTTTATGTTGATGCCTCGCAACTCGCTGCGAATAGTTGTCGGGGGAAGCCCTGTTGGTGTCATGATGTAGGCGAACGCTCCGGCGTTGGATGTGCTCGCACATCGATTTTGATCACTGCATGTTTTCG
>CAYUPT010000070.1:0-11571 GCA_964446725.1 uncultured Bradymonadales bacterium
TCACTCGGTCCGACATTATTTTGACAGCTTCCGATCGACGTTGCGCACTTCCTGGACCACTTCTCGCCGCCCCCAGACTTGCAACCGAGCCACCAGATCGATACCGTCTGGGGCTGGAAGGCGAGTCGCGCATCGAATCCAATGAATACCCGGCGTCCACCGCGGGCGTCACACTCAAAATACGACTTCGGAAGGCACCCATGAGACGCATTGTATCGTTTGCATTTTGTTGCGCCGTTGCGGCGCTTGGCCTCGGACTCGCCGCCTGCGGAAATGGTATTGGGGAAACCGAGGCTCCGGAGCTGCAGGTCGACAATACGGAGATCCTCATCGACGATATGTCGCCAGCGGATGACACCGACTCCGGGGCGATCCCCGACGATATCTCGGTGACCAATATCGGTCCCGGCGATCTCGAGATCACGAGCATCGAGTGGGTCGAAAAACCGGAGCGCGTCGTTCCCTACTACGCGGGGCCGGTCACCGAAGACGACCCGGATTGCGACGACGCCGCCGATTGTTCGGGCGATGGAATCTGTCTCGGCGTCGCCAGTCAGTGCCGCGACCGGGGCTTTCGCGACCTGTCGGACACCTACGGCCAGGACGTCTCGTTTACCCAGGCATTGGCCGTGCTGGCTTCCGACGATACCATTGTATGCCCCGAGGCCGACGGCGAGGACCTGCCCGACAACTACTGCGGTGCCCTCGAGATTGAGACCAATGCCCAAAATGATGACGAGGCCAATAACATCGATACCGGCAACGTCACCATTTATCTCGTCAGCGATGGCTCGAGCGGTCTCTTCTCGTTGCCGAGCACGTTTATGGAGTATACCTTCGCCACGCCGGGTGTAACTGATACCAAGACCCTACAGATCGAAAACTCGGCGGGCTCTCCGCTGACCATCGACGAGGTCTTCATGAATGCCAGTGGCGGGCAGGATGCCTGGTTTGAGGCCAATCCACAGCTGGAGGGACTCGAAATTCCGGGCAATACCACGGAATCCATCGAGCTCAGCATGACGCCACCGGAAGATGCCGACGATGAGGATCTGGAAGCGTCGATCAGTGTGACCTTTGAGACCTCGTCGGTGTCCTCCGAGCAGGGCATGACCATCGATATTACGGCCGGCCCCGGCACGGTGCCGATCATCGGCGTGGAGCCGCTTCAGATGTCGTTTGAAGACGGCGAGCCACAGACGTTGACTGTTTCAAATTACGGCGGTGCCACGCTGTCGCTCAGAGGCATGGAGATTCGCCCCAACGACGTCGAAGAGCACTATCGAGTCACCAACGACGACGATGATGTCGACAACTGGCTCGATGAAGATTCACTTCCCGTTGTCACTGCCGGTTCCGAAGAAGAGCCGACCTCCGAGCAATTCGAGGTCCATCTCGACAATCCGGGCGCCGAGACCACGGTCGGAGAGCTCCGCATCAACCACGGCGACAGCCTGGCCGATAATCTGTCGGTAGTCTCACTTCTGGGCGCATCGGCGGAGGTCGCCGTCGGGATTGTGGAACCATCGCGCGTCGATTTTCGCTCCGACGGTGGAGACGAAACCATTCAGACCCGTCACATGGCGTTGACCAATACCGGCAATGCGCCGCTGGAAGTCACGGATGTGGACATGGAAGTCGTCGCCGGCACCGCCGGTGAGGCCGAATGGTTTGATGTGGAGACCGTCGACGGCGACAGCCTGGCCGGTACCACGGTGCCCGCCGGTGGCATCCAGGAGATCGTCGCCAGCTACGAACAGACCGGCAGCTCCGATCAATTCGAGCCCAGTATCGCCGTCGAATTGACGTCGAATCACGCCGGCCAGTCGGAGACGATGGAATTTACGATGGCGACGACCCAGCTCAATCAGCCGAGCTTTGCGATCGAGTTGATGCCCGGATTCTCCGATTCTGCCGAAGTCGGAGCGCAGACGTCGTTTACCGTCACTGCCGACTCCGACGATGCGCGCATCGACAGCGCGTCGTGGTACCTCCTCAAGCGGCCACAGGGAAGTGAGTCGGTGATCGACGGCGCCGGCGAACAGGTCACGATGCTGCCCGATGTGGCCGGCACCTATCGGGTGGCGGTCATCGTCGACGACGAGAACAACAATCGGCGCGAACTCCAGGAAATTCTGGAATTCGAGGCCGTCGATTCCTGAAATGCGTTGCGGTGGTTGACACCACCTCGGGGTCAACCTATATTCCGCCACCGGTCTTGCCGGATGAATTTTTGTGTCCCGACGGCGCCATCGATGGATGCCCATCGATCGCCGTCGACAACGAGTAGCTGATCATATTGAAACGAAGAGCATGACCCCTTCGACGGGCCACAGCCTCCCGGTTGGGGATGCCCATCGAACCTGACGGAGAACACCCAATGGCGGAAGTTTTTCAAAACGTGAATACGTTTTTTGTTGACGACCGAATCGAAGAGATGACGTCGTTCCCGGAGTGGGAAGCAGATAAGATTGAGAAATCGCGGCGCGAACTCGAGGAGTTATTCGAGAAGCGCGAAAATCTGCTGGAAGATACCCCCGGCGAATTGGAGACGCAGTACTACTGGATTAGCTATGTGCTGCGGGCCCTCGGCTTTTGCGCGTCGGTCTCGGAGCCGCCGCCCGGTGGGCTGGAGACCGAAGATCCGCGACCGGATTTTACGCTCTTCTACTCGGCGGAGGACTTTCGCCGGGCCGTCGCCCTTCGAGGACGCCGCGAGTTTTTTGCAAGCGCCCTCGGCGTGATGCGCGTCCTTCCGTGGGGATCGTCGCTCGACGAATACGAGATGGCCGACGACGACGAGGCGACCTACAGCCCGGCCTTTGATGTCGACCGCCACCTGCGCAACTCCGGGACCAACTGGGGTGTGTTGACCAACGGTCGGACCTGGCGGCTGTATCACCGCGAGTCGTCGGGCCTGATGGACACCTACTACGAGATCGATCTGGTGGAGGCGCTCAACTCCAACGAAGCCGAAGATTTCAAATTCTTCTGGCTGGTCTTCTCGCCGGAAGGACTCGGCGGCTCGGAAGTCGGTGGCGCCATCGTCCAGCGTCTACTCAATTAACTGTTGCCGGGGCGCTGTCCCCGGCCCAGCGCACGACGACTCAGCGAAGCACAGGAGTCGTCATCAACGTCTCTTTGAAATGACCTCTAGAGGAGGTGAGAACCACTATGGCGAAACGTTCAGATGAACTCGGTCCGATCGAAGTTGAAGTTCGCGACAACAACGTCAACCGAGCGATCAACAAGCTCAAGCGCGAGATCGGTCGTGAAGGTATTAGCCGCGAACTTAAACGGCGTCGCTTTTACGAAAAACCGAGTGTCGCCAATCGTCGCTAGCAGCGCGAAGCCGAACGGCGCCGTCGCAAAGAAGAGCGACGTCCCAAAAAACGCAAGCGCCGCCGTCGCAACCGCTGACCTCATTTCAGTGGTCGACACTGTCGGCCGCTGAGTCAGTACTGCGATGCATGGCAACGAACGCCGCCTCTCGGGGCGGCGTTCGTCGTTTCTAGACCGGCGATGGCCGCAATCAGAACCGACCTTCCATCAACAGGCCGGCGCCCAGGTGATCGAATTGGGGCGTCAATTGCCAGCTCAGCGGGTTGTCATCGGAGTCGTCGTTGGTGTGGTGGTAGTAGTCGTATCCGAGCCATGATCCGCCGGCGACGCCCAGTACGGCGCCGACGACGTAGCCGGCGACGGCGCCGACGGCATAATTCTGGCGCTGTTCGGTCAGCTCCTGGACGCGGGAATCATCACCGGCGGCGACGGCCTCGCTGCGTTCGTCGTCGATCGACGGGATCAAGGCCAGATCGAAGATCGCGCCGGTGGCTGCGGAGGCGACGCCGCCTCCGATAAGACCCAGGGCGATCGGGTTGAGCTCAAAGGAGGCATCGTCGACAGTGGGCGGCTCTTCGACGGACTCGGTCTGGTCGGAGGGGGCGGGCTCGTCGTCATCGGCATCGGCCAACGGCTCCTCGTCGTCGGTTTCCTCGTCGAGGTTGGCGCGGATGTCGAGGCGTTCGGCGTCGGGGCTGACGTCGAGTTCCTCGGTATACGCCGCGTAGCCGTCGAGCTCCAAGCGCACGGTGTAGGTGCCCGGGGCCATCCCAATGGTCTCCGTGGGCGTCAGACCGATCGATTCGTCATCGATGAAAATTTCGGCCAACTGGGGATGGCTTTCGAAAAATACCCGCCCGCCGAGTTCGTCGTGGTAGCCCTCGCATTGTTCGGCCTTTTCGTCGATGGCTGACTGCGCTCGATCGACGAGGGCGGGATCGTCGGAAGGATTGTCCAGAAAGGCCTCGTAGTACGCCAGTTCACTGCGGCAGTCGCCGAGTTCTTCGTAGGAGCGGGCGATATTGAGGAGGAGACGCGGATCGGAGTCCGTCCGTTCGGCGACGACTTGATACTCGATGGCGGCCCGGTAGTCGCCGTCGTTAAACGCCGATTGCGCGTTGTCGATGAGGGCCTCAAAGGACATATCGAGGGCGGCCTCCTTGTCGATGGGAGACTCGGCGCTGGCCGTTGCGGCCACAGAAATGCCCAGTATGACCAGAAGGGCAAATATCGGTATCCGGTAGTTCACTGAAATCCTCCATCGCGAGATGATAGCACGGTGATTGGAACCCGGTCCTCGGTAACCCACGTCATGGGCTATAGGTTCTCCCGGGATATACCGGGGGCCCCGGACCGTCGGCCATCCATTATCTAGATCCAGATACAGCGTAAATTGGTTCCTATCGGACGGCAAGGATGGTGTTCTAGCAGCCTGTTGCACAGTACGTTTCACATCGTCTCGTCGGCCGATTTTGCGCCATAAATCGATCGTATGGAATTCCAATAGCGCTGCTTTTTCGTCCTCATACAGGCGAACGGTGCATCAAAATCTCTTTGTCGAGGACTCGGTCCGCTATACGCAACAGGTTCCTCGCCAGAGCCGTTGCGGCAGGCTCTGTCCTGGGCAGTCGCGGCCCGCGCGAACGCTGCGCATTGGTGTACCATGAGAGGATGTGATACATGGGAACTGAACGGATCAGACGGGCATGAAATCAGTGGCGAAGCGATTATGGAGAGTTTACCTGAAATCGGCGACGTCATCGACGGGACCTACGAGTTGGTCAGTGTGCTCGGAACCGGCGGTTTTGGCGCCGTGTACCGAGCCCGTCAACTCAATATGGACCGCGATGTCGCGTTGAAGATGCTCGTCGCCAGTGGCCCGAAACTCGAGGAGATGGTCAAGCGATTTCGCCGCGAGGTCATGGCGATTCGCAATCTCACCCACCCCAATACGGTTCGGGTCTACGATTTTCACGACGACCCGGATGGACTGCTGTACTACACGATGGAGGCGCTGGAGGGCCATACCCTCAAGGCCGAAATCGATGAGCGCGGACCGATGTCGCCGCGTCGGCTTCGCCGGATTTTACGCCAGGTTCTCAAGAGTCTGTCGGAGGCCCATTCGTACAGTATCGTTCACCGCGATCTGAAACCGGCCAATATTATGTTGGTCGAGATGCACGGCGAAGATGATTTCGTAAAAGTTCTGGATTTCGGAATCGCCAAGATGCTCGACGATCACGGCGAGGACGGCGAGCGCATCGAACAGCTGACTTCGGCCGGGATTTTGGTGGGGACGCTTCGATATATGGCGCCGGAGCAGATCGCCGGTGAGAAGTTGGGTCCGCACACCGATCTGTATGCACTGGGACTTATAGCACTGGAGATGTTGACCGGCGACAGTGTGTTTGCCGGGACGGGCCGCTGGGAGGTTCTCCAGCAGCAGATAAGCGATGAACCGGTAGATATTCCCAAACCGGTCTGGAACTCGGGGCTCGGACCGGTGATTGCACGGTGCCTTCGGAAGAATCGGGATCGGCGCTTCCACCAGGCGAAGAGTGTCCTGGAGATGCTCGATTCCATCGATGAAGCCTCACTGGACGATTCGCCGTTGTACGTAGGAGATGGGGACGGAGAATTTCGCCCGCGCGATGACGGCCACCATCAGCGCTCGACGGCACCGATCGAAAGCGGTGAACAAGAGGCCTTTGAAGAGTTGAAGACTCAGGTCATGGATTCCACCCCCGGTGACGACAAAACGGAAGTCGTCGATCGGCCGCCACAACTGGACGCCGGCGGTGAGCCTCAGGGCGATCGGACCGAAGTTACAGATGCTCCCTTTGGCGATGCATCGGCGACGCTGGAGATGGATTCCGTACCCGAAGAGACCTATGAAGAGGTCGATGTGGCGCCGCTGGAGCCGGAGACCGGGGATGAGCCCGCCGACGAGGGCGGATCGTCCAGTCCGGAGCCGGTCGCCGAGCCACGCTCGATGACACCGGACGAAACCGGATTGTCGGCCGACGATGTTCAGGCGGCGTCGTCGGAGTCCGATGGCGACGAAGAGCCCATCGAATGGGGTCAGTCGGCGGCCGGGGGCGAGTCGACGAACACCACCATGGTGGTCGTTATCGGTGCCGTCGGGGTCTGGCAATTGACTGGAGACGACGAGGACTCCGGAGACGTCGATGACCTGTACGGAGATGCGGTCGTCCAGCAGGATGAATCGCCACCGGAGGTTGCCGCCGACGATGTGGGGGAAGCGCAAGTCGACGAGGAGCCTGATGATCCGGCGGTAGACGACGAGGGTGAATCGCCGCACGAGGTGGAACTGGCGGTACAAAACAACGATGTGGAGGCCGTCGTCATTGTCGATGGCGAGGAGTTGGGCGAGACGCCCTATATCCTGAGTATCGACGGGGAATTCGATATTCGCCTCGAAGCCGAGGGGTTTGAGCCGCTTGAAGCGCGGGTCAACGAGGAGACGCCGTCGGAGGTGCAAGTCGAATTAGAGCCCATCGACGATGGCGATGAGACGGACGATGACGTCGGGGACGAGGCTGTCGCCGAACGTGGGGAAAGCGACAGCGACGAATCGGCTACCGGTGCACCGCCGAGGCCGACCGGCGGCTCGCCCACTGCCGGTGAGACCCCGGAGCCGGCGCCAGATCCCGTAGATGAGGAGCCGGGCGATGGTGATGACAGTGCCCGCGATGATGACGCTCAAGAGGCGGACGACGAGCCGGAATCGGATTTGGAATCCGACGACGACGGCGATGACGGGTGGGTCGATATTACGGGCTCCGATGACGAAGACGATAGCGACGAAGCGCCGGCCCAGGAGAGTGATGATGCCGACGGCGACGACGTCCCACTATTCTAAACCAACCGCCAAGCGCTACTGCTGCCCTTCGAAACTACGCCGGGGCTTAAGGCGGTGCTGAACGACGATGGCTGTGTTGCGGCTCCTCGACGATGCTACGGCATCGCCTCGTCACCGCGCCTTGCCCTCGTCGCCCAGTCCTCGCCGGGACCAACCATGTACTTCCGGCGGTCAGCACTACGCCGTTTAATCCAGTATATCGACGATATTGGCGTAGTCGTCGGTCCAGGATACCAGATCGTCGGGGGCCTCCAGGCGATCCCAGTTGTCATTGTCGGCGACAAAACCCAGGGCGTCGTCGCTTCCGGCGAGGACGACCCATTCCGAGGAATTGATGAAGTAGTCGTAGAGCGGATCGCTGTCGTCGACGCGGTGGCGCCGAATGCGCGCGGCAATGCCGAGTTCATCGGCGATTTGAGCCAGCGGTGCCTCCAGGTTGAAATGGGGGCTCGAGACGTGGATGGCGACCAGTCCGTCGGGGCGTATGGCATGCAGGTACGACTCGACGGCTTCTCGTGTCAGAAGATGCAGGGGAATTGCCGAGGAACTGAAGGCATCGACGACGACCAATTCGTACTGGTTATCGTCACTGGCCTCGATCAACCGGCGTCCGTCGCCGATGGTTACCCGACAATCCCCTCGGCAGTCACGGAGATAGTCGAAGTAGGCCTCATCAGTGGCAATGGACTTCACGACGGGATCGATCTCAAAGAAGTCCATGCGCTGCTGTGGGGCGGTATAGCTGGCGATGGAGCCGGCGCCCAGGCCGATGGCGGCCACAGGATGGCGCCGGGGGCGTTCATCGAGGACGTCGAAGATATCGCCCAGTGGTCCCTCGACGTAGTAGTAGGTCAGCGGTATCTGACGCAGCTCCTCGGGACGGGCCTGCGCGCCGTGGATCGTCTGTCCGTGGTACAACACGTGGTAGTTCTGGTCGGTACTGACTTCGACGCGATGGGTGCCAAAAAAGCTCCGCTCCTGAAGCAGGGCCGGGGATGAGGACGCGATTTTGACGCCACTGGTGATCGTGATGGCGGCGGCGATGGCGACCCCGGTCTTGCGCGGGAAGCGCAGAGCGACCACGGCAATGCCGATCGCCAACACGGCCAACAGGGCGGTGCCCCAGATGTCGTCGAAGTACGGGTTGTCCAAGCCGAGTGCGAGTCCGATTGCGGCGACGACAACAGCGATGATGATCGTCCAGCGGATGGCCCGTCGGCAGTAGATCGATGCCGGGATGGCAAGCGCCGCCACAATCAGTGTGAGTGGTGTCTCCAGAAGTCGGTCGAATATCACGGGCGCCATCAACGCGTTAAAGAGGCCACCGAGAACGCCGCCGACGGAGAGCCAGCAATAAAACTCGGTCAATGCCTCGGTGTGGGGGCGGTCTTCGGCCAGCAGTCCGTGAAAGGCAATGCAGACCGCGAATAAAACGGCCAGATAGGCGACTGTGACGGCGATCAATGGGTCCCGGGCATCGGTTATCACAAGCAGACTGCCGGCGACGAGTGCCGGTGCCATCAGCCATTTCCAGGGTTCCCCGGGGACCCAGTTTTGGCGTGAGAAGGCGAAAATAAATGACAGCAAATACAGCGCCAGTGGGGGAATCCAGAGTAGCGGAACCGGTGCAATTTCGGTGGTGATGCGCGTGGTCACCGCCAGCATCAGACTGGCGGGGATAAAGGCCCACATCAGCCAGCGGACGCGTCGTCTCCAGCAGACCGGTCGTCCGCTGTGTGGCGGCAGTTTCGTGTCGTCGCCGTCGTCGTCTCGGGTCGGAGAACGCCACAGAACGGCGGCGCACAACGCGACGGCACTGCACAGTACCAGATAGGCGGCAGTCCACAGCGTCGCCTGGGCGTCGAGCCCGATATTCGGTTCGATAACAAAGGGATAGGCCACCAGGGCCAACAGGCTTCCGGCGTTGCTGGCGGCGTACAGGTGGTAGGGGTCGGCGGCGTGGTGGTGATCGATCGTCGAGAACCACTTCTGGAGCAGCGGGGCACTGGTGGAAACCACGAAAAAGGGCCAGCCGACGCCGACTCCCAGCGCCACAATGATCCACAGTATTGGCTGTTCGAGTGATGCGGGATCGGTCGGGGCTTCAAAGGCGATGGGAAGAAATAGGAGCCCGACGAACATCACGGCCAGGTGCAGCAGTGCCTGGCGACGCGTGCCCAGCCACCGGGTGGTGAGATGGGCGTAGATGTATCCGCCTAAAAGGAGAGCCTGAAAGAAGAGGAGCGCCGTATTCCAGACCGCCGGTGTTCCCCCGAGCATGGGTTGAATCATTCTGCCGACCATGGGCTGGACGACAAATAGCAGTGCAGAACTGGTCAGAAGGGTCAGGACATACGGCAGATAGCGCATGGGGCGTCGCCGCCGAAAGCGGAAGGAAACGAGGTGGGAATGAGTCGATGTCGAGTAGCGCTTCGGGCGGACTGGCCGCGATCACAGACATCGAAGTGTATCGATGGGGGCCAGACCTGCAGGGCCGATGTGCGGCAATAGAGGGGTCTCCGGGAGCGACGAGCGAGCCCGGAGATTCAGACGTTCAGGCACATTCGGTGCAACGGCCCTTCAAAAAGACTTCGTCCACTTCGCCGACGAGTCCGGAGCTTGCCTCACCGTCTTCAAAGGAGAGTCCCACGGGCTCCAGGCACGAGACCTCACCGCAGTCGGTGCAAACAAAGTGGGAGTGATCTTCGTCGTCGTGTTCATCGCTGCGAAATTCAAAGCGCCAGACGTGATCGCCGAGGTCGAGTCGCTGAAGCAGGCCGGCCTCGGTGAGATCCGTGAGATTGCGGTAGATCGTGGCCTGGTCGTGTCCTTCGGGGACCAGATCTTCGGAGATGTCGGCGTGACTCCGCGGCGCCGAACAACCGATGAGGTATTCGAGCACTGTTGAGCGCGACGAGGTGCAGCGCAATCCCGCTCCCCGGATCATCTCTCGGATGTCATCGGAATTGTAGGTTTTCGAACTACCCATTCGAAACGCTCCTTCAAGGTCGGTGAGTACGACGCCCTGAGCACTGGTGGTGGGTCTGACGCGTCGAAAACGCGTTGAATTCCTGTCCAGCCCGCGACCGTCAATGTCGACTCAAGGCGTTACAACAATGCCCGGCGGCGCGAATTTATCACGTCCGCGAGGCCAGATGCAATTGAACTGCGCTACACAATTGTGTCGGCGCCCGTTAATAAGGCTGCTGCGGCGCATCGCATTCCCTCACAGGTCGGTGGGGGACGGCGTCGATCGCCGCTCGATTGGTACCGAGGATGGGGGCCGTCGGGCGGTTACCAGGGCACGATATTGCCGTTCCACTCCTGAAAGGTCCCGGAGGTATCGTCGTCGGCTTCGTCGATGGTCGTCAACATCTCTTCGACGCTGGTCTCGGTGTCGATCAGGGCGTTGGGCCCGCCCATTCGCGTCTCGACCCAGCCGGGATGGATGACAAAGGCCACAATGCCTCGTGGTTGGAGGTCGATGGCCATGGACCGAGTCGCCATGTTGAGTGCAGTTTTTGAGATGCGGTAGGCATAGGAGCCGCCGCTTTCGTTGTCGGCGATGGAGCCCATTTTGGAGGTGACGTTGACAATTTTTGGCTGCTCGGAGCGCTCGAGCGCTGGCAATACGGCGCGACTGACCCGGAGCGGGCCCAGGGTATTGACGTCGATGCTGTCGATAATGGCCTGCTCGTCGAGCTCTTCGAATGAGCCGGAGCCGATCATGGTGCCGGCATTGTTGATGAGTACGTCGATGGTTTGCGTCGAGAGTTTGTCGACCAGGTCGTCGATCGTGGTGTCATCGGTGACATCGAGTCGCACCACGTCGAGGCGATCGCCGTAGTCATCGCCGAGTTCCTGGAGTTTATCGGCTTCATCGGGCTGGCGTGCTGTGGCGATGACAGCATCGCCACGGTCCAGAAGTTGAGTTGTAAATTCGAGTCCTATTCCGCGGTTGGCACCGGTGACAAGGTATTTCATAGCAGGCTCACTGGGAGAACGATTGATCAGGCGGGTGATTTCGGTGGTGTTCGTGATGTCGTTGGTCGCTGTCGAAGACGTCGCGGCCTCCGAAGACGAAGGAGACCCCGATGACATCACCATTATTACCGGTGCCCCGGCTCCCGGCGAAAGGGCATCGGAGTCGCGTATGGATCGATCGGCGATCGACGCCATGCGCGCCGAAAGCGCCCAGGACCTGCTTCGGAGCCTGCCGGGGATCCAACTTTCGCAGCACGGCAGCGAGGGCAAGGCGGCACAGTTTTTCTTACGTGGATTCGACGCCTCCCACGGCACGGACGTGGCGCTGTCGGTAGACGGGATGCCACTGAATGAACCATCTC
>CAYUPT010000071.1:0-11569 GCA_964446725.1 uncultured Bradymonadales bacterium
CTACGCGGTCAAAGTGCTCGACTTCGGCATCGCCAAGATCGCCGACGACAATGTCGAGGGGCCGATGACGGAGACCGGCTCCGTATTCGGAACCCCGGAGTTCATGTCTCCGGAGCAGGCCCGTGGCGACTCCGTCGATCCGCGCTCCGATCTATATGCCCTCGGCATCATTCTGTACTACATGGCCACCGCGGAGTTGCCGTTTTCCGGCAATAACAAGCTGTCGACGCTCAATCAGCAACTCAATAAACAGCCCTTGTCGCCATCGGAGACCGAGCACGGGGCGGGAATTCATCCCGACCTGGAGGCTCTGATCTTGCAGTGTCTCGAGAAGTCTCCCGTCGCGCGGCCGTCGCATGCCGATGAAGTCGCCGAAGCGCTGGAGAGTATCGACACCTCGTCGGGCGGCACTCGCGCGCCGAGTCGGAAGTCCTCTACAGAATCGTCGGATACTCCGAAGCCGGCCCCCGCGCAGTCAGCGGAGGAGAGCGAAACAGCGGACCCAGACCGAGGGCAGGCCCCGTTGGATGGACCGGCGGCCGATGGCGACTCCGTGGTGCCGCTGGGGGTATCGACGTTTGACGACGGCGGCGACGAAACCATCGATCTGAGCTTTGACGACGACAGCGCCGATGGAGAAGCGGCCACAGTTGGCCTCGGCGACACCCTCGACGACGCATCGGCGCCCGAGCATTCGGATTTGAGCAAGACCCTCGACGACGGCGAAGATGAGCAACCGGAGGCCGGCGACGATGACGTCTGGGAGGGGCGCTTTGACGGCGATCCGGATGATGACAGCCAGTTGTACCGACAGACCGTGGGCAATTCAGGTCCCGGGCTGCGCCGGCCCATGCTTCTGGGCGTGGTGGCCACCCTTGTCGTTCTCGGGATTGTCGTCGTCTGGACCGGAGATAGCGGAGACGATGAACTGCAAGCCAGCCCCGGTTCACCGGTGGAAGCGGCAATTTCAGGGGTTGGCGAAAGCCGTGTCAGCGCGGCACTTGACGCTGCCGAAGCACTGGTCGACAGCGGGGACCTCGATGCCGCTGACGCCGCGCTGGGAGCGCTCGACCCGGAACAATTATCCGACCCCTTTCAAGACCGCTATGAGGAGATCGTCCAACGGGCCAGTCGCGCCGGCAATACGCAGATGCAGATCCGGTCCGCCATTCGATCTCACGACTGCGGCGAGGCGCGCTCTTTACTGAGTCGCCTGGAGGCCCTGTCATCGGGCGCCGGCGATGAGCTATCGGCCAGTGTTCGCGATTGTGATGATGAGCCAGCGCGCAGAGCCGGGCAACGCGGTGGTGCTGGCGGCAGTGAGCCCTCTGTCCCGTCAGATCCGGTACCGGAGCCTTCGGGAGAGGCCCCTCCTCGGGGAGCAGCGTCTCCCGAAGATAGCGATGACGGCCAGGCGGTCGCGGCGCCGACGCCCGATGTGCCGGAGTCCGAGGATGATGTGGAGACCAACACAGATGAGTCCGGTCCCGTGGACGGCGAAACCGGGGAGGTCTCCGACCCGGTCGCAGATGGCGATATCGATGAGACTCCGGAGCCGGAACCAGAACCAGCAGCCCCTGAAGCCGACGACTCCGAGGAGATTCCGGTGCCCGAATCGGAGGCCAGCCAGGAGGGCGAGTCCGAAGAAGCTATGGAGGCCGAGCCGGAAGCCCGTGAAGATGGGGAGCGGGAGTCCGACGAGGACGATGAGGTGGAGTCCATCGACGCCGAAGTCGACGATAGCGATGATAGTGATGATCCCGAGCAGGATGATGACGACTCGGAGGACGATGTCGTCTTACCGCCCAGTGAAATTTGAGTCTTGGGAGTTCGTCGTCCGCGCCGTTGGCAGGATGGGGGACTTCGCTGAGGCCGGCAGTTGCGAGTTTGCGCTGGATTTGCTACTCGAAAACCTCGATTATTACTGTCGAGAAGGTGATACCGGCGCGGCGAGTTGGACCTCGCCGGGGTATCGCTCATTGAGCACTTTTGCCATCTGTTGTCGGATCGGTCGAAACTGATCGGTCCAAGACCCTGGCACGTTACTGCGTGGAGGTCCGTCATCGCCGTCTGTCATCAATGTGGGAGCCCGGTCGAGCCAACGGACGAAGAATGTCCGAATTGCGGGGCGCAGCAAAAGCGGAATCGCCGCGGCTCGCGGACATCCTCCAAAGACCTTCGCCGGATGACCCAGCAGCTAGAGGCCGTCGGCGCCGATGACCGCTTTCTTCCGGCCGGCGAGGTCGTCGCCGATCGGTTCAAGTTGGACAAAAAAGTGGGGGAAGGTCCCTTCGGCCAGGTCTTTCGAGCCACCGACACGCTCATCGACACCGAGGTGGCGATCAAGGTGTTTTCCAGCGATCTGGTCGGCGATCCGCCGCAGGAAGAGCAGTTTTTGAAGGCCACTCGCAGTGCGCGGGCACTGACACAGAAAAATGTGGTGCGCCTCCACGACAGTGGAATCCACCGCGACCATCCATGGGTGTCGATGCAGCGCCTGGAGGGCTTGAATCTGCGCAAGGTCACCCGGCTTCGATGGCAGCGAAAGGAGAGTTTCGGCATCCAGGAGCTGGAGCCGATTCTCTCCCAGATCACCCTGGCCGTCCAACACGTCAGTCGGGACTACCCGCACGGAAATCTCAAGCCGGAAAATATTATATTCCTGCCGGAATTGGTCAAAGTCACGGACAGCTACTTGCTGGCGGCGATCCCGGGCAAGGCCTTCGCAGAGGCCAACCGGGATTGTTTTTCCATCGCTCCCGAATTGCGAGGAGAGCACACCGGCGACGCGGACGCTCGCTGCGACGTGTACAGCGTGGGTGCCATCATCGGCCATATGCTCTTTGGCGCCGACTATACCCCGGGATCGGAATCCGACGCTCCCGGTGCGCTGTCGGCCATCGACACGCTGTGTCAGCGAGCGATGGCCGACAATCCCGATGAGCGATATCCATCCGTAGAGGCACTCAACGAGGATTTTACGGCAGTCGTCGATACGGGGGCACTGCTCGAAACCCGTCCATCATCGCCTCCGACCGGAGCGCGGCGGCCGCCGGAACCGGGACCGGATGTGGTGGGCAACGAGGCCGGGCCGGATGAACCGACTCAGGTGGTGGAATCGCCGGCGAACGGTACGTCGGCGCAGGCGGTCGATAGTGATAGCGCCGTCGACGAGGCCCCCGCCGAACGGGAGCCCGATGCATCACCGGACAGCGCCACCGGTTCCGACCCACTGGATACGAAGACATCGCCCGAAATCGGGATGCCACTCGAAGAAGATATCGAGACCGCGGAATATGATCGGGACAACCCGCCGGAATTGGGCGATCTCCTCGAGACCAATGAGGTGACGCGAGAGCAATTGGAGACCAACGAGGTCGACCGCGAACAGCTACAGGCCGCTCGTGAGGCCCGGGCGTCGGATGCCTCCGGGGACGGAACATCGGAACTCGACGCCATGGGCATCTCCCCCTCGGAGCGGCAGGACCGGGATCCGGAGGACTCCGATATCGATGCGATGGGCGTTCCGCCCTCGGAGGACCAACCCGATGGCTCGGAGACCGCCGACGCCGGGACGACACCGAAGCCCCGGCGCCGAGAGCGGCCGCCGACTCCGACCGGATCATCGCCGCCGGAGCCCGTGGCCGATGCCGAAAAGCCCGATGACGATGACTCCTCCGGCACACCGGCGATTGCCATCGGTATCGCCGCTGTAGTGGCAGCCGTTATCATCGCCATTGTTGTCATTGTCCCCGATGACGAAGAGCCCCCCGAAGAGCGGCAAGCCGACGCCACGGAAGTGGTCGATGACGCCGATGACGCCGCCGAAGAAGAGGCCGCCGAAGAGGAGCGACTGCGCGAACAGCGACGGGAAGCTCTCGCCGCTGTCGCAGAGATTCCGGAGATGGCCATCGACGACGCCTCGGAGGCCGCCGACGCCCGTGCCGGGGAGTTGCGCGAGGAGCGCGAAGAGCAACAAGAAGAGCAGGAGGCATCACCGCAAGACGATGCCGTTGGAGCTGCGGCCGCCCCCAGTGGCGCCGGGCAGCCATCGGCACCGCCGGCGGAATGTTCGGGGGCGATGACGAGAATCAGTGTCGGCGGTGAATACGCCTGTATCGATACCTACCAATACCCGGGGCGCGGTCACAGGCCGGAGACCGATGTCTCCTGGTTTGATGCGCGACGACTATGCGACCAGCGAGATAAACGGCTGTGCACCATGCAGGAGTGGCAGGCGGCCTGCGGAAGCGGTTATCCCTACGGCGCGAGCTTTAACCCCGAGCGGTGCAATACCGCCGACGCCGATGGGTTCCCCCGCCAGGTCACGGAGACCGGCTCCTTCCCGGAGTGCAGAAGCCATGTCGGAGCCTACGATATGAGCGGCAATGTCCACGAATGGACCGAAGAGCAGCGCGTCGTCGGCGGCGCCTACGACAGCGATGCCGCCACCTCATCCTGTGACTATTCATCGGCGATGGCCGCCGGTTCGTCGCGCGACAACGTCGGATTTCGCTGCTGCACGTCGCCTTGAAATTCAGAAATGCAGTGAACCATAGGGCGTTGTTATGGCCGTTCAACAACTGACAGCAGAACGTATGATCCGGATTCTCTGGGCGGGTTGGACGGCTCATCTCGTGGCGGTTCTGGGGCTGGTGACCTCGGGGGTGTTGATGACACTGGAGTCGATGCCGGTATTATCGCCGATTGTGACGGTTATGTTGGCATCACTGGGACTGTCTTTGCTGGCATTTATGTCGATTCCCTTTATCAAACACAAGTTGCTTTCGGAGCCGATGGAACGCCAGGAGTTGACCATCGGGGATCAGGGGTTTTTGCGACGAATATTTCTGACCTATCTGGTGGTCTGGGGACTGTGCGTGGCGGCAACGGTGCCGGCGGCATTGATTGCGATGTCCGCCGACGCTGATCTGCAGTTATTGATTCTGACGACGACACCCGTGGCCGCATTGTCGATAATATTTCTGATGAAGTATCGCCCACCGGTGGTGATGGTGAATCAGCACTTCGAACAGCAGAAGGGTCCGCATCTGGGTCCGCCCACGGGCTAAATGGTCTCTCACACTGATCGCGGCTCGATGGCAACGGCTGACGAGTTGGGGGCTGCCGTGGTAAAGCTCTCTGGGAGTGTGAATAGTAAAGATGTCAATGTGCCCGCCGGGATGCGCAATTCGGCAGATTGAAGGTAGTTGTCATGCAACCCGAGATTTTGAAGAAGGTCGTCGCCGATGACGAGGTCGAGGCCGCCGTCGACCGACTGGGGATTCCATTTAATCGCTATGGCCTCGATCCCTACGGCGTCTCCCGGGACCACCTGGTGACGTTTTTTTCGCTTCTGGCTCCGTTTTATCGCAAGTATTTCAGGGTGCGGGTCTTCGGCGCGGAGCATATTCCCGACGAAGGCCGAACGATGGTCGTCGGAAACCACTCCGGCGGAATCCCTGTCGACGGCGCCATGGTGCTGACCTCACTGTTGCTGGACGCCCATCCGCCGCGACTGGGTCAGGGCATGGTCGAAAAATTCGCCAATCGCTGGCCCTTCGTCTCGCATTGGTTCAGCCGAATCGGCCAATTTACGGGGCTTCCGGAGCACGCCGAGCGACTGCTTGAGGAAGATCGGTGTCTGATGGTCTTTCCCGAAGGAGCCCGGGGGACCGGGAAATTGTACAAAGATCGCTACAAACTGGTCCGGTTTGGCACCGGGTTTATGCGGCTTGCGCTGTCGACAAACACCCCGATCGTACCCTTTGCGTTTATCGGGGGCGAAGAGGCGCTACCGACCATTCTGCATCTGAAGCGTCTGGCGAAGCTGCTGAAGGTCCCGTACATTCCGATTTCGCCGTATATTCTACCGATTCCAATGCCGATCCCCTGTCAGTTATTTTACGGGGAACCGATGGAATTTGATGGCGATGGTACGGAGACCGACGAGGTCATCGTCAGCTATGTCGAAGAGGTCCGGGATCGGATTCGCGAACTCATTGAGCAAGGGCGAGCCTGGCGACAGGACGCACTGGAAGACGGCATTATCGGCCAATCGGGTGAGGAGTCGAAGTGAATGTATTGGTGACCGGAATCGCAAGTCGGCTGGGGCGGATGGTCGGCACAGAATTGATCAAGCGCGACCATACGGTCCTGGGCATCGATCGGCGTCCCTGGCCGGATGCACCGCCGGGGATCGAGATGTTTGCCGCCGATATCCGGAAGCGACCGGCGGAAGATGTATTTCGAACGCGCAACCCGGATGCCGTCGTCCATCTGGCAACGGTCACCCATCTGACTCAGCGCGCCGAAGAGCGCTACCGGATCAATCTGGGCGGAACACAGACGGTCTTTGAGCATTGCCGAAATTACGGCGTGGAACGGGCCATTTTCGTCGGTCGCCACACATTTTACGGCGCCGATGCGGAGTCTCCGCTGTATCATACCGAAGCCGAGCCGCCGATGGCGGTGACGACCTATCCGGAACTGGCCGACCTGGTGGCCGCCGATCTATACGCCGGGTCTGCACTGTGGCGTTATCCGGAGATCGATACCGTCGTGCTGCGCCTGGCCTATATACTGGGGCCTTCTCGGGCGGGCACGCTGGCCAATTATCTCGATGGCCCTCGGGTCCCGACCGTGCTTGGATTCGACCCCCTATTTCAGTTTATCCACGAATACGACGCCGCTCGCGCGATCGTCCAATCACTGGACCAGCAATTGCGCGGCGTCTACAACGTCACCGGGCCAAAACCGGTGCCTCTTTCTCTTCTGATCAAGGCCACGGGGCGGAAGAATTTGCCGCTGATCGAACCGGCTTTTACGCGAATGATCGGCCACTTCGGGTTGCCGAACCTGCCGAAAGGTGCGGTCAATCACATCAAATACCCCGTCGTCGTCGATGGAAGTGCCTTTCGCGATGCCACGGGATTTGAGAGCAATTTTGATGAAGTCCAGACCATGGAGTCCTTTGCGACCGTCGATGATCGGTGGTGACCGGGACATCCGATCACTGGTTTGTACTGTCGCGGGGGATGAAATCGACGTCGATGACGTCCTGGTCGTTGCGGCGGCGCCGGAGTACGCGACGGGCCTCGTTGCCCGCCGGCTCCCGGTCGCCGTCGGCGATCTCCTGAAGCCACTGATCGGCGCGCTCGGACTGCGCCAGATCGAGAAGGGGCACGATGGTGTGGGCGATATTGACGTCCTCTGATTGCCACAACCGATAGGTGGCCTCGTCGAGTCCCGCCACTCCCGGGGGAGCACCTCGCAACAGAAGTTCGGCGATGTGGCAGGCCGTCGGTCGATCGGCGCCATCGATGAGGTCGATGAGGACATTGACCGAGCGGGGCGACCACCGGTTGTACTCGCTCAATCCGTCATCTGGTGTGGCGGCCATCAATAATTGGAGACCCGTCACGCGCAGCGGGCGTCGGTTGGCTCCGGAGGCCAGAAGTTCGAAGACCGTGGGATAGAGGTTTTCAATGCCAATTGTCGACGGCGACACGATCTGCCGCAGTGCCTCCAGAAGGTGGGCGACAATGCGAAGACGGGTCCGCTCGTCGGGCTCCCGGCGCCGGCGGCGTTCATTGGTCTTCAGGGCGGTGTGAAGTTTGTAGAATAATTCGTGATCCGATGGGCCGAGCAGCGCCGGGAGACTCCGGGCGGCGTCCAGGGCTTCGTTGCGATCTCGGGATTCCGAAAGTGAGATCATGGTGGGAATGAAGTCGCGAAGTCCAAGTGACGCCGCGGCGCTGCAGCTTGCGGCCCGGGTCAGTACCGACGACGAATGAAAAGCGAGTCGCACGGCGTCGATTTCGTCGTCACTGACATCCGCCGGATCGGCGGTTTTCGCCATCAATCGAAGGGCCAGCGGGGCCAATTCGCCATCGGTATCTTCGCTGATGAGCTTTGGCAGATGTTCGCGCGCCGCGGGTCGCGGGTCGTCGATGAGAAGTTGGAGTGCCTCCCGGAGCAACTCTTCGTTTCGCTCCAGAATTCGAAGTGCGATGTCACCGCGGTCGGGATGACGACGCCAGCGCCGCAGCAGTTGGCGTCGAAGCGGTCCCGCCGATTGCAGCAGTTGGCGGGTCAATCGAGACGGAGCCTCCGGTTGTTGATCCCCGGGATCGGTTTTTGCGACCTCCTGTAACGTCTCCAGTGTCGCACGGGCGCTCTGCCGGACCTCTTCATCGCTGTCGTCGAGACGGGCTTCGGCGACCTCGATGGAGGCGTCATTTCCGACGACGCTCAGGATTTTGAGAGCCAGTCGGCGAATATCGGGGTGCTCGTCGCTGCAGATATCCTCTGCGAAGGCTCGGAGGCGACCGACTTCCTCCGGTCCCTCCGGTCGGCGCGCCCGCCGAAGAAGCAGTGCCATTGCCATAGATCGTCCGGTCTGTTCGGCGACGACACCGGCTTCATCAAAGACGTAGCGCATCAATGGCAGCGTGGCCCGGGCATCGAGGTGATCGTCGAGCCAGCGAAGGAGGGCTCGTCGAAGCCGGGGCGATGCCTCCGCCAGTTGAGATAGGACAACAGGGCGGGCTTGTTCGGGTTGTTGAGCCAATTGCTCGAGAATTTCGTCCTGGAGCGTGGCGTCCGGATGATCGAGTCTGTCGATCATGGCCTGAATTTGCGGAGAATCATCGCTCATCGAACCGTCCTGTTGGCGGGGCGAAGCGAGATGGAAAGGGGGCGTGGAACGCTAACTTGCGGGAAATCTTTGTAAATCGGAGTCGTCGAAGGCCGCGAGTTAACTTTCTTGACACGATCGGCGGCCATGATAGCATCGAAGTCGCTTTGTTGTCAGTATATTCCGTCGAGCAGCCATATTGTCGATTTTCGGCCCGCGAGCTGTACGCGCCACAGGAGGCTTCGTTTTGAGCGACCGTATCCCCTCTGATTTAAAACCGCTTCGGGGAACGACGTTTTGGACGCTGCTGGTGGTGGCGCCAGCTATCCTCGGGGCAGCCTGTGCAACGGCTCCCGAACCGGAGGTCAGCGCTGACGATCTGGAAGCCATGGAGCATCGCGTCGAGGACGTGGAGCGCACCAATGGACGACTGACAGTGCGCGTCGAAGAGATGGAACGACAGATGGCGCTTGTCCAGGACCGCGTCCAATCGAATCGAATCGCTCTGCAGCGACACGGTTATCTTGGCGGCCGCGGCGATCGATTCGCCCGTGCGCAGGGACGCGACGATCAAGGAGATGCAAGTCAGCGTCCCGGCCCCGCACCGGAATCTCATTACCGACAAAACGAAGAACGTCAGGAAGAGGGCGAGCGCAGCTACCGGGCCGACCCGACGATGGACCAGCGGATCGAGCAGCGCGGCATGCGCCGGATCCCGCTATCCGATCAGCAGTCGGGCCGACAACAGCGTCAGCCGAATACCGGCGACAATCGCCAACAACAGCCGGTTCAGGCGCCAGATGACGGCCAACTCGACTACGAGCCCGATGCCGATTCCGGCGGCGAGGTCGAATCCTCGCAGGACGAGGGCGAGTTGGTGATCACCAATGAATCACTGGAACGTCGCTACGGCCCGAGCACGTCGTCGTCTTCGTCGTCCGATGACCAGGGGAGTCAGGGCGGAAGCGATGACAGTCAGCCCGAAGCTCATGTTCCGGTCACAAGCGAGCGCCTTCCGACGACCGATGAGTTAAACGACGAACCCGAGGTCAGCGATGTGGCTGAACAACCGGCTTCGGAGGACGACGACGAATCCAGCGACGCCGGCCGTTGGGCCGATGCCTCGGACGACGAGCTGTTGGAGCTGTATCAGGATTCGCTGGCCGAATATCGCGCCGGCGACTACGCGGAAGCGCTTCAGGGTTTCGAGCAATTTCTGGCGGCGGAGCCCGTCGATGAGTACATCGATAACGCCATGTACTGGATCGGTGAATGTCACTACGGGCTGGGTCGATACGAGACCTCCGTCGACTACTTCCAGCGCATCCTCGATGAGGTCCCCAATGGCAATAAAGTACCGGATGCCATGCTCAAAATGTCGCTGGCCTATGAGCAACTCGGTCAAGCCGAGCGGGCCATCGATCTTCTCGAGGACTTGATCGACCGATATCCCAATTCGAATCCGGGTCGACTCGGCGAAGAACAGCTTCAGGAATTCGCCGATGAAGGTCTTGACTGAGTGTCCCATGAGTACCCGCGCAACCCCCCGAAGGTCCCTCAGGACCGACGGGCATAACGAGCCGATGAACTCGATGATTTTCGAGTACAACTGACGATAGAGTCCGCCGCACTGCGCCGTTGTTAGGCTCGGTGGTGGTGATGGCCAAGATTTCGGGAGTGAGTATGACGCACAGAGACGACAATGGTGGGCTCGAGACCGGCGAAAAGTCCGGGCGAAGCCAGATCGGACATCCTCTGATGATGGGGGCTGTGGCGGCGATGACGGCGTCGGCGTTGAGCCTGGCGCCGATGAGCGCCGATGCGCAACACAGTCCACGTCATTTCGACGATTCAACTCCCAATTACCACCAGGTTGTTCAGGGAGATACGCTGTGGGACCTGTCGGGTCGCTATTTCGGCGATCACTACCAGTGGCCCCGGATGTGGAGCTACAACACCCAGATTACGAATCCCCACTGGATTTACCCCGGGGATATCGTCTATCTGCAGGAAGTTGACCGCACCGAAGGCCAGGAGGCGGAGCCGGCGGCTCATCACGAATTCGAGGAGCGCGAACAGCGCGAGCTCAGCGAAGAGGAGACCGTCGGTCTGTATCTGCCTCTCGGCGGTATGATGACCTCCGAAGAAGAGACCCCGGTGGGGCGGATCATCGGCTCTCCGAAATCGGCGAGAATGCTCGCCGAGCACGACGAGGCATGGGTCAACTTCGGGGATAACGCCTACACCAGCGAGGAAGAAGAGAACCTCCACGACGACGATATCGAGGATATCGACGGGCCGGATAGCGTCGAGGAGGGCGACCGTTTTGCGATTATCCGACTCGACGGCCAACTCGAAGACGATGACGGCGAAGCGCGCGGCCACAAATACTACATCGTCGGCGCCCTCGAGATCACCGAAGTTCCCGAAGACGACGAGGTTGCGCGAACGGCCATGATCGATGAGTCCTGGCGGGAAGTCGAGCGCGGCGATCTGCTCGTGCCGTACGAACGCCAACTTCAACTCATTCAACCACGAGAGGCCGATCAGGATCTGGTGGCCGAAATTGTCGACAGTCTCGATCCGGGGTTTGCCTTCGCGCCGCAGGAATACGTCTTTATCGATCGCGGCGCCGAAGACGGTGTTCGACCGGGCAATCGATTCTTCGCCTATCAGCAGTGGGAAGGCTTTGAGAACCCGCGCGACCAGTCGGCCCCTGAAATTCCGTGGCAGCAGGTCGGTCAGGTCATGATCGTCAATGTCCGCGAAGATTTCTCGATGGCCGTCATCACTCGATCGGATCGAGAGCTCTTTATCGGAGACCGCCTGGAGATGTATCAGGGTCACTGAGCTACCGTGGATAAGTAGGCAGAAGGTACGTAGTAGGTAGAGCTCGACGATGGCGCCTCCGTTTGGAGGCGCTATTTTTTT
>CAYUPT010000072.1:0-11550 GCA_964446725.1 uncultured Bradymonadales bacterium
TGGCGCGTCCTCGACGAGCTACAGATCGTCGAAATGGTCGTCGATCCCGATCATCGTCGACAGGGGATCGGCTGTGAACTTCTGAATACGGCGATCGCCGTAGCGCAGACCCGAACAATTCGCACCGTGGTTCTGGAAGTGCGCGAAAATAACGATGCGGCGCTGGCGTTGTATCGAAAACTCGGATTTGAGTGCGTGGAGCGGCGAGCCGGGTATTACGACGATGGCCATCGGACTGCAATTATCATGAAACGGCGCATGGAGGCGGGGTCAGGTGGTTGATCTTCGGTGGTAAACTTGTGTATGGCAGGGGAGCGAGTCCACCCCTATTCCCAGTGAGCCGATGGAGTTGCCGGTGAACAATGGATTGAAAGTATTCGCAGGTAGTAGTCACCCGGCCTTTGCCCGGGCGATTTGCGACCATCTCAATACCGAACTCGGCGCCAGCCATACCGTTAAGTTCAGCAATGAAAATCTGCTTTGTCAGATCGAGGAGAATGTCCGAGGACACGATGTATTCGTCGTCCAGACCTCGGCGAGTCCTGTTCATGAGCACCTCTTTGAGCTGCTGATCATGATCGACGCCCTTCGCTCGGCTTCTGCGGCCCGGGTCACGGCGGTGATGCCCTATATTCCGTATATTCGCAGCGACAAAAAGGACCGACCGCGGATCTCGATTACGGCCCGACTGGTTGCCGATCTACTCAAGACCGCCGGCGCCGATCGCGTGTTGACCATGGATCTGCACTCGCCGCAGGCACAGGGCTTTTTCCGGATGCCCGTCGACCAACTGCTCGGTGCCGGGCCGTTGTGTGAGCGCCTGCGGCGCGAGGACCGGAGTGAATGGGTGCTGGTCGCCGCCGATGCCGGCGAGGCCAAGGACCTGGGGCGATTTGCCAATCGACTCGACTTGCCAATGGCGATCATCGACAAACGCCGCGAGGGCGACGACGAAAACCCGCGAGCCGTCAGCCTTATCGGCGACGTCGAAGGGAAGGTCGCCGTTGTGGTCGACGACGAAATTGCCAGTGGCGGTACGCTTTGCGAAGCCGCCAACTTCCTGGAGGAACGCGGCGCCACAAAGGTATTGGCCACGGCGACCCATCCGATCTTCAGTTCCAATACGGGAGAGCGACTGGAGAACGCCTTTTTGGACAATGTCATCGTCACCGACACCGTCCCGCTGTCGGAGCGCGACCGGGCATCGGAGTCCGTCGAGGTCATTTCGGTGGCCCCTCTTTTTGCGGAGGCCATTGCGCGGATCCACGATGGACGTTCGGTCAGCAAGCTATTTCGAGCGGAAGTCGTCGAGGATCTGATGGACGACGTGCTTTAACGCCATTTGTTCAATCGCTGCGCGACGCCGCCGGGATTCGTCGATTTACGACGGAGCCCGGCGGTTTTGTATTTCTCGCATCCGGTCAAAGAAGGTGCTCATCGATTCACCGGCGTCGTAGGCCTCTAAAAACGGTACCAGAGACGCCGATGTCGGCTCGTGATCCGTCAATTCCGCCCACTTCAAAAATGGGACGAGAAATGGTCGGGCTGCGCGAAGCTCTCGGGCCAAAAGTCGAGCCGTGACTTTGCCCTCTTCCAGAAAACCGGATTTCTCGTAGTAATCGAGAAGCTTTTGGCGCGGGTATTCGACGCGTCGAAAGGTGATGTCCCAGTCGCCTTCGCCGCCCTCGAGGATGGTATATTGAGCCCGCCAGTCGCCGTTGAAGGGGAGGCCGACGGAGCCGGTGTTGACGATCATTCCCCGGTCTCCCTCGTAGTGCAGAGGCCGGTGGGTATGAGCACAAACCAGAACCGAGCCGTCGATCAACTCCAGCAATTCCTCGAGTCGCTCGTCGGGCGTCCAGTGACCCAGTCCCTCGGTATGGGAGTTGGGGCTGCCGTGGAAGACCTGAATTTCGGGACAGTTCTTCGAGTGCAGCGAAAAGGGGAGGGTGTCGATGAACTCGATGGCCTGCTCGTCCAGTTCTCGAGCCATCCACCGCGAGGCGGCCCATTGTTCGTCGACCAGCCAGCTGTCGGGGACATCGCGGCGACAAAACGACAACAGATAGTCCTCGTGATTGCCGCGCACACCGGGCCAGCCCAGTTCGTCGATGCGGTGGACGACGTCACTTCCCAGCGGGCCGCGGCCGACGAGATCTCCGGCGACGATGATCTCGTCGATATCTCGCTCCTCGAGATCGGAGATCACCGATTCCAGGGCGAAGAGGTTGGCGTGAATGTCGGCGATAATGGCGATGCGATTCATACCCGAAATCTAACACTGGAGGCGGGGCAGGTCCACCGATGGCCGGTGGGAGACTTTCTTAATCGCTTCTTAAATCCATAGATAGGGTTTCCAGTCGTCGGGGTGGTCGTCGACGTTGCCCGCGCTTGCCGAAAAGGGCCACCATCGCGGCTCCGTCGGTTCGTTGAGCAACGGCATCGATGCCTCTTCCGGGGTCCGCGAGCATTTCTTGCGATTACAGGGCTGACAGCTGGTGACGATATTTGTCCAGTTGGTGCCACCGCCGCGACTTCGCGGCATGACGTGATCGAATGTCAGATCGGAGGCCGAGAATTTCTCACCGCAATACTGACACCGGTAGTTATCGCGGCGGTACACGTTGTTGCGCGAGAAATGAACACGCCGGTGCGGCACTTTGACGCGGCGCTGAAGTCGCAACACCGAGGGCAGATCGAAGGTCTCGGTGGCCGAACGGATCTTGCGGGAGTGGGCGACCAGCATCTCCGCCTTACCCAGCAATAACAGCGTAATGGCCCGTTTCCAGTCCACAATCGATAGCGGTTCGTAAGACGCGTTTAACAGCAGTGCGGGTTTCATAGCTTGCTCCACGGTCTGGGCTCACCTCGGGGCACCCGAACTCCGGTGGTGAGCGTGGTACGCACTTCGGGGATGACGACGGTGACTCGAATCCTCGTCGTTCCAAACTGTCGATCACCTTGAATATATTTCACCGGGTTTTCAATAAGAAGCTGTTAAAATACTGTTGGACCGAGCATTCCAGGAGTCTTTTATCGCTTCACTCAGGGCGCTGGAACGACGCTGCAAACAGGTCCAAATTGGTGTCGATGTAGCCCGACAATATCAGAATGCGCCGGCGATATCGAAGTGTGTTCAGCTGCGTCGGCGGTGGCGCTGCCGGGGAGCGGGAGCGCGGGCCAGTACCACGACGTCAATCGTCTCGTAGCCCGCCTCGCGCAGTGCGTTTGCGGCGGCGTCGGCCGTCGCCCCCGTGGTCAATACGTCGTCGAAGACAATGGCCTGGTTCGAAGCCGGGGCCGGGCCGCGGTCCTGGAAGACGCCTCGCGTATTGTCGTAGCGCTCCTCGAAGGACAGACCGGCCTGGCGAGGAGTATCGACGGTCTTGGTAAGCCGGTGGGATATTCGGCGGCTGTCAGCCGCCCGAAGGTAGCGCAACGTCAGACTCGGAACGTGAAAACCGCGCTCTCGAAGTGAGTTGCGGTGCGAGGCCACCGGGACGACCGGGCCGTCTCCCGCCAGGGCATCGACGGTGTCGTGAAACCAGTGGTGTGCGCTTCGGCACAGCGCGCGAAGGGCTGGAAGGTCGCGCCCGTATTTGATGCGACGGATGGCATCGGCGACGGCGTCGTCGTACTCCCACAATGCTTTGACACCGTCGAAAGCCGGCGGCTTCGTCTGGCAACGACTGCACAGCGACGTCGAGTCTCGACGGCCTTCAAAGGCCTCCATCGGCATCGCACAGCGCCGGCAGGCCGGCGAACGGAGTTCGGGGGCCAGGGGGCGGCATATCGAACAAAACGCCCGGTGCGCTGTGGTGGTACCGTCGCAGCCGGCGCAGGCCGGCGGGAAAAACGGTTCCAGTTGGCGTGCGATGAAGTTCAATGTCGTCGATTGCACCGTTCGTGCTCCGCGGAAAATTCGATGTAGGACTGATGACGAGTCGTCCTACTATTGTTATCGACGCGGAGAGAAAAATGTTGCGTGCGATCTCGGATTATGCCGAATCTGCGCTGCGCCAGCCAGAGTATCAGGCGCTGTCGACGAATTCTCGAGGAGACAGGATGAAGATCACGATAATCGGTGTGGGATCGATCGGCGACGATCGCGTCTCGAGTCTGTGCGACGAATATCGAAAGCGGTTGGGTCACCACCTGACCGTCGATGAGGCCGAGGTCAAGAAGGGCCGGGCCAATGACCCGGCGTCGGTGATGAGACAGGAGGCCGATAAACTGGAGGGAAAGATCTCCGATCGGGCCATGACGATCGCCATGACCGAAGAGGGCAAAACACAGACCAGTCGCGAGACGGCCCAGGCGCTCAACCGGTGGATGGTCGGCGGCCGAAAGGAAGTGGCCTTCCTTATCGGCGGAGCTCACGGACTGGCGCAACACCTAAAGCGAGACGCCGATCGCCGATGGTCGCTCTCGAAGATGACCTTTCCCCACGATATCGCCCGGATGCTGCTGTGGGAGCAGCTGTACCGGGCGATGACAATCATCCGCGGCGAGCCCTATCACAAATAGGCGACGCCGCGTTGAGAGAGCCGGTCATTCCGATTCGAATTGCTGGGTTTCGAAATGGCCGTACAATTCGGATGGCGCATCCTCCAGCTCCAGGCGCGGAGCTTCAGTCCACATCCGCTCCAGGTCGTAGTCGGTGCGCGCATTCTGGTCGAAGACGTGGACGATGATATCGCCGTAGTCCAGCAGGGCCCAGCGGCCATCCTCGGTGCCTTCGGTGCTGATCGGCGGGCGGTTGGCCTCGCGCATGCCCTCGTCGACGCGTTTGGAAATGGCGTTGACGTGGCGCTCGGAGGTGCCCGAACAGATCACGACAAAGTCGGTATAGCTGACGCGACCGCGGAGGTCGATGACCACCGTATTGAGAGCTTTGAGCTCCCAGGTAACGGCGGCGATGTCGCGCGCAACCTGTTTGAGTTCCTCGTCGATCTCGGTGTTGTCACCGAGGGCGAAGGTCGGAGCAGCAGTGTCTTTGCTCATTCGTCTCCCGTGCGAAAAAGTGTGAGCGTACAGCACTCACGAATAAAACGGGGCAAGCCCCGCGGTCCGAAACTTCACTGTCGAACCTGACCTCTACCTAGAACAACGAACTTGGTGGTTGTCAATTCCCGAAGTCCCATCGGACCGTAGGCGTGCATGCGGGTAGTGCTGATTCCGATCTCGGCACCGAGCCCGAGTTGCCCGCCGTCGCTAAAGCGAGTCGACGCATTGACCAATACCACCGAGGAGTCGACTTCGTCGACAAAGCGCTGGCTCTGTTCGTAATCGTTGGTCACGATCGCTTCCGTGTGGTCCGATCCAAAGCGGGCGATGTGTTCCATCGCCTCGTCCAGGTCGTCGACGACGCGAACCGCCAATTCGAGATCCAGAAATTCGGCGGCGTAGGCCGCCTCGTCGGCGGACTCAAACTCCTCGATGCCGACCCGTCGCGCCGCCTCTTTACTCCTTGTACAAAGGTGGAGTCGAACCCCGGCATCGTCGAGCTTTTCGAGCAGCCGGGGCAGATGGGTATCGGCACCATCTTGTAAGACTAACAGAGTTTCGGCGGCGTTGCATACGCCGGGGCGCTGGACTTTGGCGTTGAGCACGATGTCGTCGGCCTCAGCGGCATCTGCCGAGCCGTCGACGACGACGTGGCAGACCCCTTCGTCGTGTTTGATGACCGGAATCTGGGACTCTCTGTCGACGAATTCAATCAGCCCTTTGCCGCCGCGGGGAATGACGACATCCAACGTGTCGCTCAAGGCCAGCATGGTCTTGACAGCCCGGCGGTCGGTGGTGTCGACAAAGCCCAGCGCCCCGGCGGCCTCGTCGTCGAGGGCGCTGTCGGCCAATCCCTGTCGCAGGGCCGATACGACGGCCCGATTGGAGTTGAATGCGTCACTGCCGCCTTTGAGTAGCACTCCATTGCCGCTTTTTAGACAGAGGGCGGCGGCGTCGCTGGTGACGTTGGGGCGCGACTCGTAGATGATGGCCACCGTCCCCAGGGGGATGCGCCGGCGGGCGACCTTTAATCCGTTGGGGCGCGTCCACATCCGGTCGTGCCCACCGATGGGGTCATCCAGAGCTGCGATCTCCTCGATGGCCGACGCCATCTTGTCGATGCGCTCCGGCGTCAAAATCAGGCGATCGATAAAGGCGTCGTCCAGTTCGGCGTCCCGGGCGGCGGCCACATTGGCCGTTAGGATTGCCTCCGAATCGTTGCGAAGCGCCGTTGCCATCGACATCAGGGCATCGTTTCGCCGGGCAGTCGAACTGTGTGCCAGAGCGCGGGAGGCGCGTCGGACATCGGAGGCGTGATCGACGAGAGCGTCAGATGAAAATGAAGACGACACAGTGACTCCAGTAGTCAGCTTCGGTCTATTGGCGGCCGTTTATGGGCGTTCAGCGTCGAAGGCACCACGCCCGCGCGATTACTGGACGGATTGTAGTTCGGAGGCCCACAACGTCAACTGCCGACGATCCGATCACCACACCGGCTCCGATCGCCAACAGGGCCCGAAACCGCGGGGGATGGCGAAATTTACCCTGGTGGCCTTGACAAACCAACGACCATGAATAATGTCTCCACCGCTAGCACTCGAAGGGTCCGAGTGCTAATTCGCGAAAACTACTGAACACAACGCCAATAACCCCAACCTCAACAGAGGTGACAACATGAATATTAAACCGCTATATGACCGCGTGCTGATTCAGCGCGTCGAGAGCGAAGAAAAAACCGATTCGGGCATCATCATCCCCGATTCCGCCCAGGAAAAACCCCAGGAGGGCATCGTTCGCGCCGCCGGTGAAGGCAAAGTCACCGACGACGGCGATACCGTGCCGTTGAAAGTCAGCGAAGGCGACAAGGTCCTGTTTGGTAAGTACTCCGGCACCGATGTCAGCATCGGTGGCGAAGACCACATGATCCTTCGCGAAGACGAACTTCTGGCCATCATCGAAGACTGAATCCAGTCTGACGGACAGAATTTTTTGGTGCCACAGCGCTGATTGTCAGCGAATTTGGCAACGACAACGACGCAACCCGAAAGGAGTGAAATCATGGCTAAAGATATTATTTTCGATACCACAGCTCGACAGCATGTACTCGACGGAGTCAACACGCTGGCTGACGCTGTCCGCGTCACACTCGGCCCGAAAGGCCGCAACGTCGTGCTCGACAAAGACTTCGGCGCTCCGCTGATCACCAAAGACGGTGTCACCGTCGCCAAGGACGTCGAACTCGAAGACAAGTTCGAGGACATGGGCGCCCAGATGGTCAAAGAGGTCGCCCAAAAGACCTCCGATACCGCCGGTGACGGCACCACGACGGCCACCGTTCTGGCCCACGCCATCCTGCGAGAAGGTGGCAAGCTGGTGACCGCCGGACACAATCCGATGGAAATCAAGCGCGGCATCGACAAAGCCGTGACCGCTGTGGTCGAAGAATTGCACAACATGGCCACGGCCACCCAGGAGCGCGATCAGATCGCGCAGATCGGCGCCATCTCGGCCAATAACGACGACACCATCGGCAACCTGATTGCCGAGGCCATGGAAAAGGTCGGCAAAGAGGGTGTCATCACCGTCGAAGAAGCCAAGGGACTGCACGACGAGCTCGATACCGTCGAAGGTATGCAGTTTGACCGCGGCTATCTGTCTCCGTACTTCGTGACCGACAGCGAGCGAATGGAGACCAACTTCGAAGATCCCTACATCTTGCTGTTCGACGACAAGATCAGCAATATGAAGGAATTGCTCCCCCTTCTGGAGCAGGTCCACAACCAGGGCAATCGCCCGCTGCTGCTGATCGCCGAAGACATCGAAGGCGAAGCGCTGGCGACCCTTGTGGTCAATAATCTTCGAGGCGTCCTCGACGTCGCTGCCGTCAAAGCCCCCGGCTTCGGCGACCGCCGACAGGCCATGCTCGAAGACATCGCCGCACTGACCGGCGGCAACCTCATCAGCGAAGAACGAGGCATGAACCTCGACGGAGCGTCCCTGGACGACCTCGGCTCCGCTGATCGAGTCACGATCACCAAAGACGAAACCACTGTGGTCGGCGGCAAAGGCAGCGCGGACGGTATCAGCGCCCGCGTCAGCCAGATCAAAACCCAGATGGAAACCTCCACCAGCGACTACGACCGCGAGAAGCTCCAGGAGCGCCTGGCCAAGCTTGTCGGCGGAGTGGCCGTCATCAAAGTCGGTGCCACCACCGAAGTGGAGATGAAAGAAAAGAAAGCCCGCGTCGAAGATGCACTCAATGCGACGCGTGCTGCCGTCGAAGAGGGAATCGTCGCCGGTGGCGGCGTGGCCCTGATTCGCGCGGTGTCGGTCCTGGAAGATATCGATCTTCCGCAGGACCAGAAATTCGGCGCCCAGATCGTCAAAAAGGCCGTCGAGGAACCGATTCGCCAGATCGCCAAGAACGCCGGCGAAGAAGGTTCGATTGTCGTCCGCAACGTCCGCGACAGCGACGACGACAACTACGGCTTTAACGCCCGCACCGAGGAATACGTCGATCTCCTCGAGGCCGGCGTCATCGATCCGGTCAAAGTGACGCGAACGGCGCTTCAAAACGCCGCCAGCATCTCCGGATTGATGCTGACGACCGAAGCCATGATTGCCGACAAGCCGGGCGACGACGACGACGGCGGCGCAGCCGGCGGCGGTGGCGCCCCCGGTGGCGGAGCCCCCGGAATGGGCGGCATGGGCGGCATGGGAGGAATGGGCGGAATGATGTAACCCCCATCTCCGGTAGCGCAGTGAGTCGCTGACCCTTGGCGACTCGCGCGCCCCATCCGGTCTGTTGCATCGACCCCGTCGCCGATTTATCGGCGGCGGGGTTTTTTACTGGCCGATAGCTCTGATACGAACGACTCTCCCCACCAACCCCGGCCGTCGGCGGCAAATAGATACAAGTCTCGACCGCCATCATCGAGTCCGGCTTCCACAAAGACGGCTTCTACCTCGGTGTGTCGGTAGATCTCGCGGGCCAGGATTTGGAGTGCCCGCTGGCGTCGCTCCGGCGCTGATTGATGGATGTCGACGGTCACGACGGCGCGAATGCGATCGCTTGACGCCAGAAATTGTATGTCGTCGAGATTCCAGCCACTATCGTCCAGTGGCCATTCCGGTCGCTGAGTAAAGGAGAAGGAATCGACAGGCGAGTCGATGGCGCTGACGCGGTGACTCCGCCGGGAGGCCACTGCGTAGTGAAGGCCGGCGCCCATCCCCACTGCGATAAGTACGGTCCAGAATAGGAAGTTCACGCCAGGTCGCCGGGGCCAGAGAAATGCAGGCGGTTGAAGCCGATTGTAACCAAGTGTACGCTCGTTCTTCGATGTCGCCCTCTGTAACGTGGCCGCAACTATCAGCGCGCGGCGGCCTGCCAGGTGACGACGTCGGTCCTTCGCTGTCCGGGCAGGGTATCACAAAGTCCATCGCTTCTTTTAGCACTGTCGTGTCAGCGGCGCGTACTGCCATCCGGGGGCTGGCGGCCGGTTTCGAAATCGAGTACTGAACTATCGATGACGCTGGGTATTCAATGAGTCAGGAATTTCTGCCGCCGTCACTGGCGGCAATGCTTCAGGAGGGAGCCCTATTTGATGGAAAGTACCGGCTGGTTCGTGCCATCGGCCAGGGCAGTTTCGCCTCCGTGATCCACGCCCGCCACGAGACGATGGACCGCGATGTGGCCATCAAGGTCCTTCGCCCCGATGTCATCGACGAGCATCCCGATGTCGGCGAGCGCTTCATCAACGAGGGACGTCTCGCCAGTCGCCTCACCAGTGCCCACACGGTCATGATCTTCGATTTCGGAGAGACCGAAGAGGGCATCCCCTTTATGGTTCTGGAGTACGTCGATGGCCGTCCTCTGGATTACGCCATGGACAAATACGGGGAGTTGGGATTGAAGCGCTCCGTCCGAATCACAATGCAGATCCTGGAGAGTCTCGAGGAGGCACATAGCCACAAGATCATCCACCGCGATCTCAAACCGGCCAATGTCATGGTCGGTAAAGGTATGAAAAAGCAAAAGGAGGGAGTCCACGTCAAAGTGCTCGACTTTGGCGTCGCCAAATTGGTCGACGAGACCGAAAGTGATGACGCCGTCGAGCCCGATGACAGCGGGCGCCACTCGACGCAATTTATTGGAACCCCGCGCTACATGAGTCCGGAACAGATTCTGGGGCGCGAGGTCAGTCCGAGTAGCGATCTCTACAGTCTGGGTCTGATTTTCTTCGAGATGTGCACCGGTCGGCCCAGTGTGCCGGGAGATAATGTGGCCCGCGTCGCCCAGGCCCATCTCGCCGAGGGACGACTCGAGTTGGCGGGCATCGAAGAGGTCCCCGAAGTGCTTCGAGAGGTGATCTGGACGGCGACCTGCCGCGATCCGGACGACCGCTACAGCAGCGCTGCAGCGTTTCGACAGGACCTCGAGGAGGCACTCGAACAGGGGCGCAATCGACACAAAAAGGCGCAAACCACGGCCGAGCCGACCGGAAAGCGCGCCGTTGCCGACGGCGATGACGACGCGCGACAACGCTCCGACGTCTTTTCCGGTGATGGCTATGTCGAGGCTCCCGGCCGGGAATTTGTGGAGGCTTCGACATCGTCGTCGGCGGCCGGTACAAATAGTCGCCCTCCGTCTCCGGGATCGTCGCCTCGATCGCCGAGTCGACCTCCATCGCCGAATTCGAATCGTAGAGCCCGGTCATCATCGGCGACCGACCAGTCCTCCTCCCGGCGGCGATCGACGCCGGCCATCGACGCCGCCTCCCCGAGTCGCCACGACAGCGACCTCGAATTGGATATGGAGTCCGTCGAGCGCCAAAAGCGCGACGCGGCCCGGAAGCGCCGCCGCGACAATGAACGTCGGACCCGGCGGAGTGACCAGACGCACTGGAAGCGGTGGTTGGGAAGCATCTCTATCATTGCCGCCGCCGGCTATGTTGGATTTGTTATCGTCGGTGGCGCACTGTCGATGCTCGGGGTCTCAATGCGCCTTCTGTTGGGCGTCTTTCCGGTTGGACTGGCGCTGTTATGGGCGGTATTCTCCGAGAGTGCCTACCCGGATGTGGTCCGCCGGCTGATGCTTCCCTGGGCGAAGCGATCGGTGATGATGACCGTCTTCGCCGTGGTATTGCTGGCCGTGATCATGCCCGCCGAAGCCAGCGAGGGCCTGCGCACCCAGCCATTGTGGTTTATGCAGGGCTGGCCGGAGGCGCTGCAAATGGGCTGGTTGAAGGCATTGACCGAAGCGATCTGTCATTCGACGGCGTGGTTTATGGAGTTGTTGCAGGGCCTGGTGCCCTGGTCACAGTGAGCGGGAGACACCATGTCCGATTTGCACCGACGTCTCGAGGAGATGATTCGCCGGCCCGAGAAATTGGGGGGCCGGTATCGGATCGGACGTCGAGTCGGAGCCGGTGCTTACGGTATGATTTTTCGCGGTGTCGACGAAGAAACCGGCGAGGATCTGGCGGTTAAAGCTGTGCCACCTCAGGTCCGTCAGCGCAGCGATACCGCGATCGGTCGCTTTCA
>CAYUPT010000073.1:0-11365 GCA_964446725.1 uncultured Bradymonadales bacterium
GGGCCGTCATGACCCGGACCCCGCTGAGCTGGAAGGTCACGGATGTGAGAAGCGGCGATCAGTAATTCCAGTAGACAGGATCATTCCTTGGGTCCCGATGCGCGGACTTCGTCGGGTTTGTCGAATCCGGGGCGGGTGATGACCTGATTGACATCGGGTCGTTTCGGCGGCTCGACGACGTCGACAGAGACCGCCTCGCCGGATTGTGCCGATTTGTAGATGGCTTCGATGATCTGGACGTCGCCCCAGCCCTCGTAGCCGTCGGGCTCCGGCGGGCTTCCCTGTTCGATACACGTCGAAAAATAGACCAGTTCCGGTCCGAATTGATCGCGTTTTTCGAGGGTCTGGCTGCGCCGGGTATCGCCGGCGTGGACCTCGTACGAGAGGTTGGAGGCGTACTCGAAGGCCGGGTCGAGAATGATCTCGCCACCGTCTCCGACGAGTCGGTACGTCGAGGTGTGCTGGGCTCCAAAACTGGTGGTGAAACTCGCCAGGCGGCCGTCGGGAAAGCGCAGTATGGCGCCGGTCATCTCGTCGCAGTCCGAGAAGCGCTGGTCTCCGGGCTTGCTCTCCGACAGCGCCACGACTTCCGTGGGATCGGCGCCAAAGAGATAGCGCGCGGCGTTGATGCAGTATACACCCATGTCGTAGATGGTGCCGCCGCCCTGATCGATGGGCATAAGACGGACATCGCCGGCGGCGACATTCTGGGAAAAGGAGGCCTGAAAAAAGCGCAGATTGCCCAGTTCCCCGCGACGGGCAGTGTTGACGGCTTCCATATTGGCGGCCTCGAAGTGCAGGCGATAGGCCGTCATCAGCAGGACGTCGTGGTCGTCACAGGCCTCGACCATTTCTCGACATTCATCGGCATTGACGGCCAGCGGCTTTTCGCACAGCACGTGGAGGCCGGCTTCGGCGCTTCGGACCACGTAGTCGCGATGGAGGTGATTGGGGACGGCGATGTAGACGGCGTCGACGAGGTCGTCGTCGAGCAGGTCGTCGTAGTCTTCGTAGGCGTAGCGGTGTCGGCTGCCGACGTCGTAGCGAGCGCCGAGTTTGGCGAGTTTGACTTCGTCGCCAGAGACGATGGCCGTCAATTCGGCGTTGTCGGCATTGGCAAAGGCCGGAAGGACGGCGACCTGGGCGATATGACCGAGTCCGACGACGGCGTAGCGGATCGGGGATTGCGTAGTTTCGACCATGAGATGACTCCTCGGTGTGGGAAGGGATGGAGACAGCGATGCTCCCGTCGAATCTCGACACACCCCGAGGGGCCACCAAACGAGGCGAGGCCCCCGGTGGATCAGAACCGGGGGCCTCGCTTTTAGCAATCTATGGGCAGTGGCAATCAGGCCTGCGGAACACCGGCCGGTTGGCCGGAACCGCTGCGCTGTGTCGATGTATTGCCGTCGGTGGACAGCCCGCCGTCGGGCGTGCCGCCCGCGGTCTTGCCATTCAATTCCTTGAGTTCATCGTGGATCTGGAAAATGACGATCATAATCTCGGCGCTGACGCGAAGCATGATCAGATAAAATACGACGCCGAAGAGACCGAGGAATCCAACGCCGATTCCGGCCTCGAAACCGCTTGTGACCATGGTGGTGAGAGTGCCGCCGACGTAAGCCAGCAGTGTCAGGGCGGCGCCGAGGTAAAAGAAGATTTTGACCAGCGTATGGGCGACGAATGACTCAAAAGTAGAAATTCTTTCATAGGAGACCTCGAGGTTGAAAATTTAAGAACAATCAAAAAGCGAAACTGCAGAGATGGACGGTGTGAAGTCCGGTCAACTTATCGCGACGTTCACATCTGGCGAGGTACCGACTTCCCGCAGGGGGAAATTAGGTATCAGACCGTGGAGACCGTGAGATGCAGTGACCACCAAGCAGAAAACCATCGAGAAACGCGACACAAGGACCGTTCCCCGGTTATGAATGTAACTCGTACCCCGCGAGGATAGGTCTGTCGGTGGTCCGGGGTCAAGAGTAACGTCGCCCATTGCCTCCGACTAACCCGTATTATTCAAAAGAGGTGGCGATATGCGATATCGGTCCGCCGGGGATTCGAAGAGGTGGAACGATGTTCGTCGGTAAAGTGTCATCGGCGTTCGATTATCGGTGGTCTGGCTCCGGAAAACTCCAGCCCTCGGGTGTCAGTTGCTGGTCGTCGAGTAGACGCAAGAACAACTCGAGGACGTTGTTGGTCAGCGTCGCCAGATCTTCGATGGAAGGGGAAAACTCGGCGGTGTCGACATTGATCTTGGCGCTTCGAAAGCCGCCGGAGTGCCATCCAGTGGCCATAAGAACCGGGCCGGCGTCACCGATCTGGAGATAGCCGCCCCAGTTTTTGGCCTGGTGGAGGGAGTGCTCAAGTCGCCGCGCCGCCTCCGGGTATTCGGCCGGATCCGGAGGGAGGATTTCGGCGATCCAGCGGCGCACAGCCTCCATCGTACCGGGGGTGATACGGGTCTTGAGATCGGTCAGTGAAAAGGTGTCGTCGACGGGTTCCGGGATCTTGAGCGACGCCTTGAATTCCAGTTCGTCGCCGCGGGTCATGAAGCTGAAGAAGGGGCCCTTGCAGGGTTCGTCGGCGATGGGCAGTTCGGTGCGAAGCGCGGTTCGTCGTTTATTGCGGATGACCGTCCAGTCGCCGAGTGCATCGCGGAGGTCCGGGCGCTGAAGTCCCATCTCCGCCAGCAGCTGGGTGGGACGTCGGTCGCCGAGGGCCGGAAAGAGGCGCTGATTTCGATCCGGGAATTGAGCGGGGCGAATGCCCAGGGTTCCGCGATGCCACTGGCGGTCGATGTCGAGGCGGATTTCCCAGATATCGACGCGAAAGCCATCGTCGCGAAGCCGTTTTAAGAAGCGCAATTCGGCTTCGTCGAGCTCCAGGCTGTCGGCGACAATGAGGTGGAGGTGGATGCCGGTCGGACGAGTCGGCCAGCTCGTATCATCGCCATCGGTGGGCCGCTGCATCAGCCGCTTCGACGACTGGAGAAGTTCGTCGGCCGACGGTCCGCCGTCGAGGCGATCGGCGAGGTCCTGGAGTTGTTTACGGCCATCGTCGGCGTAGGTGGAGTCGGCGTCGTATTCGGCCTCGATGTCGCTCCAGAGAGCGGCGATACGACTGGCCAGACGAAGGGCTGATGCCTCGGAGCTATCGGTGTCGAGCCAGTCGATATTGCGGCGACCGAAACGGGCCAGCGTCCGGGAGATACCGCGACTGATCGCCGTATCGGATTGACGCATGTCGGTGAGGTCGAAGAGATGGAGTGTTCCTGCGGGATCGACGGCTTCGATCGGTGCCGAATCCATCGGTGGACCGGCGAGCTGTGCGGGGCGCAATGTCCAGCCAGAAAATACGGTGTTGAGGTTGAGCAGCAGAAGCGTCTGCAGTCCCTCGCGGGTGATCTGGTCGCGTTCCGGTCGGAAATCAGGGGTCGGAATCGGACGCCGGTTCGATATCGCTGCGTCGCGGTCGAAATCCCAGGTTTTCCACTCGTCATCGGTCGTAAGCTCAAGGCCCATGCTGCTCTCCGCACTCGGGTATCATTGGCGCGCGCCAGGGGAGAGTGGAAGTCAACGGCATGGACGTCAATCAATTTTCGACGAGCTGGAGCAATTGTTCGAGCAATTCGTCGGGATCGAAGGGTTTTGCGATGTGGGCGCTGAATTCCTGGTCAGCGACCCGGCGCTTGTCGTCGGGCAGCGCGTAGCCGGTGATGGCGACGATGGGTTGGTCTTCGTAACCGGGAATCTGGCGGAGATGACTCAGCGCTTCGATGCCGTCCATATTGGGAAGACCGATGTCGAGGAGGATCAGGTCGAAGTCCTGTTCGGAAGCCGACTCGATGCCCGATTCGGCGTCGCCGACGGCGACCGGTTGGAAGTCGTCATCGAGAAGTTGTTGGAGCATAAAGCGGATCGACTCGTCGTCTTCGACGATCAAGACGTCGGGGCGCTTCGTTGATGGCGCCGAATCGTGGGGGAGTTCCGCCGCCGATCGGTGGGATTGTGAAGGCGCCGACGGCTCGGACTGTTGTTTGGGCAGTACCAGAGTAAATGTGGAGGCCACATCGCGGGTGCTCAGGACGGTTAGGTGACCGTTCATGGACTCCGTCATACGCTTGGCGATGGTCAGACCGAGGCCGGCCCCTCCGTGAGAACGGGCCAGGCCCGTCGATTCCTGTCGAAATTCCTCGAAGACATGGGGCAGAAAATCCTTGTCGATGCCGATGCCCGTATCCTCGACCTCGATGATGCCCCGTTCGGCGTCCTCGCGAAGACGGACGGTGACGCTACCGCGTTCGGTGAATTTAATGGCGTTGCCGATGAGATTGTTGAGGATGCTGGTCACAAAGGATGGATCGGTGCACACAGTCGGCGTGCCGATGGCTTCAAAGTGCAGTGTCAGGCCCTTGTCGTCGGCCAACTTCTGGAGGGATTGGACGGCGCGGTCGATTTCGTCGGCCAAATCGATGGTTTGGGACTGGAGGTCGTAGGCTTCGCCCTCGATTTTGGCCAGCGTAAAGACGGAGTCCAGCGTCTGGCCGAGCCGCATGCCGCTGCGTTCGATCTTGCGGGCCAATTCGGATTCACTATCCGAGATCTTTCGCGACAGGACACTGGCCATGCCGATAATACTGGTCAGAGGAGTGCGGATCTCGTGACTCATATTGGTGAGAATACTCGATTTGAGTTGCGTGATCTCCTCGGCCCGTTCTTTGGCGGCGACGAGCTCGGCCTCGTAGTTTTTGATATCCGTAATATCGCGGATATTGAGCAGCATGCCCTCGATCCCGCCGTGTTCGGTGAGGTTTCGGGCCTGAATAGACAGCCAGCAGTCCTGTTCGGCATCGCCGGGGCGGCGGCGAAAGGGGACCTGGAATTTCCGGGTCGCCCCCGGAGCCTGGGTCAAGTCGTCGAAGACGGCACGGGCTTTGGAAGCCCCCTCATCGGGCAGCAACGCAAAGAGCGATGTGCCAATTAATGCGTCATCGCCGATGCCGAGGACGGGCCCGGCGGCAGGCGAACAAAAGGTAAAATCGCCGTCGGAGTCGGTGATGGCGATGACATCCATGGAGGCCTCGACGACAGCCTGGAATCGGGCTTCCGTGCGTTTGAGTGCCTGTTGGGCGCGCCGCCGTTCACTGATGTCGCGAAATGCCACGGCAATTCCGTCGGCCCATCGAAAGACGCGAATGTCGTAGATGCGCTCGTTGATCGGCGAAGTGAATTCGATCTGCGATAATTCACCGGTGGTCATCGTGTGATGGAAGGCGTCTCGAAGCGATGGGCTATCGTCGATGACCGGGACGACATCGAAGAGGCGCTGACCGACGAGTTTTCGGGATACCCAATGCGGATCTTTGCGGGCCGTGGAGTTGGCGTAGACGACGCGCCAGTCGCGGTCGACGGCGTACAGCGGTTGTTCGATGGTGTCGATCAAGCGCGCTCGATCTTTGAGTTGTCCGGTTTCGATGCGCTGTCGGGCCAGGGCGGCGCGGGCGCGCACGGCGTCGAGTTCGCGCTGCTTGGCCAGAGCGTTGTCGTAGGAGATGGCCACATTGCGACCGATTTCCTCCAAAAAATGGCGGTAGTCGGTATCGAATGGCAGATCGGGATTGATGCCAAATAGGAAGCAACCGACGGGGCGGCGGTCGGTCGACGAGCCGATAGAGACGGGGGCGATCAGCCCTCGTTCGAGGTGTTCGTGGGGCTTTGGGTCGGGCTTGGGGCCGAGTTCGGTGGCGAGGTCGATGAGTCGACTTTCTCCGTTGTCGAGGGCTCGGGCGATGGGGTCGGTGGAGGAGGAATCAGAGGGCAATTCGATCCAGGAGGGACTCCATGTGGTATCGGGCGGGATGCCGCTGGAGGTGACGAGTTGGGCGCGACTGGAACCGGGGTCGGTCTGGGCGAAGAGAAGCGAGCAGGGGACGTCGCGATCGTTTTGCTCCAACACCTCGACGGTGGACTGCAATACGTCGTCCGGGTCGGAGGCCCGAGACATCGCCAGTCCCAGTTTGCCCAGGGTATGGAGGCGGCGGCGGTGGATGACGCGCTCGGTGGTATCGACGACACTGACCAACACGCCGGCGACGTCGCCGTCCGGTTCGTAGATCGGAGCGAAGGAAAATGAGAAAAAGACCTCTTTTCGCACGCGCTGTTGTTCGACGAAGAGGCTCGTCTCCTGCTGATGGATCGGTCCGCCGCGCTGTTTGACGCGGCGCAGGGGACCGCGGATATCGGGCCAGAAGTCGGGCCAGTTTTCGCGAACCGGACGCCCCAGGGCGGTGGGGTGTTTGTCGCCCATCATGATGGTGGCGTAGACGTCGTTGTAGAACTGGAAAAAATCGTCGCCCCACAAAATGGAGATCGGGAAGGTGGTGCTGAGCGCATTTTGCAGGGACATGCGCAGTGTGTCGGGCCATCGATCGATGGGGCCGAGAGGCGTCGCTGACCAGTCGCGGTCGCGGATAAGTCGCGCGGTCTCGCCCCCGCCGCGCGGAAAGTCGTGGGGGACGGTGTGGCCGCCAGTATAGGGTGTTCGCGTCATGGACCCTCCTGGGTGGACGGATCGCCGTCACGGATTCGTTCGGTGGAGGGCCAAAGTTAAACGCGTTGTGATAGAATCGAAGTCGCAGACCTCGTCGGCGATGCCGTGTCGTCACTGACGGCCGGTGGTGGGGTTAGGGGGCGGCGGTTCGACGGTTTCGCATCACACCGGCGGCTGCGGCGAGCAGGGCAATGACCATCAGCGGTGTCGCCGGGCTCTGTGAGGTGGTGGTACATCCGCCGCCCTGAACGGAGACATCGCCGTCGTCGTCGCCGCCAAAGCTGGAGTCGCCGTCGCTGTCGTCACCCTCGGAATTGTCATCTTCGCTGTCGTCGCCGTCGCCGCCGTCCGACGGGCCGTCGTCGTTGCCGCCGCACGAGGCGTCGACGAAATCGGGATCGACATCCTGACAGGAGTCGCCGGTGGAGTCGTCGCTGCCGTCATCGCCAGTACCGGGGGCGCCGTCGACGTCGGTCTGGGGAGCGGCGCCGCCTCCACCGGTGGCCGCACAGGAGTTGATGCCGTCGAGGTCAAAGGCCCGCGCCACAAAGATGGCGGCATGAGAGCGGGGGACGCGGCCGTCGGGGCAAAATTCGCCGTCGCCGCAGCCATCGGTAATACAGCGGTCTTGGAAGGTCTCGATGCCCACATAGTGGGGATGGTCGACGTCGACGTCATCGAAACTGGGGGTCGCCGGGTCGAGTTCCGGCCAGCCGAGGGCGCGGGTAAAGAGTGTGGCCGTCTGGTCGCGGGTGACGTCATCGTCGGGACAGAAGTTGTCGTCGCCGCAGCCGTTGATGATTCCGGCCTGGTAGGCGGCTTCGATCTCGCCGTATCCATCGGCGGTCGGCGAGACGTCGTCGAAGGTCGGCTGGGCCGGGGGATTGGAGGTGTCGAGGTCGAGGCCGCGGACCAGAAACGACACCATCTGACGGCGCGTCGTCGGACACTTCGGGCAAAACTCCTCATCGGTGCATCCCTGGGTGATGCCCTCGTCGTAGATCAATTCCGCTTCGTCGTAGCCGAATTCGTCGGTGGGAAAATCGCTGAACAGTGAATTCTGGGCGTCAAACGCCGGCTGCGGACTGCAGCCTCCGGGGACGGCGCAGGGATTGCTGTCGTCGAGATTAAAGGCGCGAGACACGAAGGCGGCGCCCTGAGCGCGGGTCAGCGACTGCCCGGGGCAAAACTCGTCGCCACCGCAGCCATCGGTCACGCAACGCTGATGGAGGGTTTCGACGGCTTCGTAGTAGTAGGCCTCGGTATCGATATCGCTAAAGGTGGGCCCCGTTGCGGGCACTTCGTCGGGCCATCCCTGAGCGAAGTGAACCATGGCCGCGCCCTGAGCGCGGGTGATGGTCTGGTCGGGGCAGAATTTATTGGCCTCGCATCCGGAGGTGACACCGGCGTCGTAGATGGCCTCGATATACGGGTAGGCGTAGGAGTCGGGCGAGACGTCGTCGAAACTCGGCGTCGACGGCGGATCGGAGGTGTCGAGATTGGCCGCCCGTGCCAAAAAGACGGCCATCTGACTTCGAGTCAATTCGCAGTTGGGACAGAATTTAAGCGGCGATGCGTTGCATCCGTCGGTGATCTGGTGGTTGTACAGCCGGAGCGCTTCGTCGTAGCCGGTCGCATCGGTCGGAAAGTCGGCAAAGACCGAATTGGTGGCGTCGTCATCGGCGGTTGGCGTGCAGCCGCCCGGTTGTGGCGCCGGGTCGGGGTCGGGGGCCGGGCCGCTGTTGCCGGGGTCGTTGGCGGCGTTGTCGATGAGGTCTTCGAGTTGGTTGAGCAGGTTGGTGCCCGGACAACTGGTGCTCTGATAGGGCCACTCCTGGTGGCCTTTGATGACGTTTCGGTTCAGGGCGACGCCGTGTTCGTCGTGGACCCACTCCATGATCTGGGCGGCGGAGTCGAGCTGGACCTGTGGGGGGGAGTCGACGTTGTAATTGCCGATAAGGGAGATGCCGACATTATTGGAATTGTAGTTGTAGGCGTGGGCTCCGGTGCGCGACGACATCGATCGGCCCTGGTAGATGTTGCCGCTTTGAGAGACCACAAAGTGATATCCGATGTCGCACCAGCCGAGGTTTTTGTGCTCGGTCTGCATCCCGCGCATCCGGGCCGCCGGGTCGCCGCCGTCGTCGGAGGGAATGGCGGTGTGATGGATGGTCATCCGATCCGGGTTGTGGGGCACGCCGCAGACTTTACCGGGTTCGTCGGAACCCCAGTCGCTCTGGGAGATGACGAGACTGTCGGGGGCGATCGCCTGCTGGACGCTCGACACGTCGCGGTCGGTGACATCGGGGACGTCGGCGGTCTGTGTGTCGCGAAGCCAGGCCGGGGGCTGCCCGTCGTCGTCGCGGGCCGTCACCACGCGATTGAAGTGGATGCGGGCCTGTTCGATGCCCTGGCCGCCGCGAAATTCGATGGCCCGCACCGGAGCGTCGAGTCGAACCAGGGCGTGGATGATGGAATCTTCATCAAAGCGAATTTCGACATCGCGCCAGTGGCTTTCGTGGCCGTCGGCGTTCGGGATACGGTACTGAAGGTCCGACAGGTCGGCGGCCTTCGTCACCCAGTAGACCTGGCGGAAGGCCTCGCCGGGCTCGAAGCGGGCGATCTGGGATGCGAAGAGCTCTTCGATCTGGGAGCGATCTTCGAATTCGGCGGTGTGGATGGGAGTCGTCAACTCCTGGAGTTGCTCGGAGGTGAGCCGATCGTCGGGAGTGGGACTATCGGCATCTGGACTGCAACCGATGATTGCGGTCCATGCGACGATAATTGCGATGAATAAGGATATCCGCGACGTCCGTGGCAGCCCGACCATAGAACCCGTTCCAGTGATTCAGACACATTTTCAGACCATCAAAGATGGTAAAATTGTAGCGGGATGTAGTGATGGTGGCAACGGTCGCCGGACTGCAACACAGCGGGCATTACGCAAAGTGGTGCCAGCCGATGACAGCGGCCAGGATGGCGCCGCCGACGAGGATACCGAAGGCGATGTCGCGGATCGGCGACGAGCTATCGGAGCTGTTGTTGGAGGCCGGCGTCGGTTGACGCGGCTGATGCTGTGGTTGAGCGGATTTGGCGGCGGTCGGCGAGGTGTCGACGCGCTGTCGGGGGGCGGAGTCGCCGCGGTCTGGCGGGGAGCTGCTCGATGGGGGGCGGTCGCTTCGAGCGGCGCCGGGGGTCGGATGTTCGGGAGCGGATTCCGAGCCGGTGTGGCTGGCGCCGGTGGCGGGGCCGACTTCCACGGAGTAGTGTTCTTCGATGGTGGAATCGTCGTCTTCGAACTCCGAGATCGGGGGCTGGGCGGAGCCGTTGGCGCCATCGGGACGTGAGCTGTCGGTCAGCCGCTCTTCGACGACATCGATGGAGGGCCGGCCGTCGGAGCGCGGGGTGGTCTTGACGGCCGGATCGGCGCTGCCGATTTCGGGAGGCGACGTCTCCAGGGGGACGTCGTCGTCGAAGGTGCCGACGCCGGGCAGATCGAGGCTGCGAAGGTCGTCGATCATCTCCAGAGCGGTGTCGTAGCGCTCCGACAGCGGCTTGGCCGTCGAACGCCGGAGAATCGGTGCAAATTCGGAATCCCGGAGGGCGGCCGGCAGCTCGATGGGCTTGTCTTCGGCGCCCTGAAACAGGACCGTGTCGTAGATGCTTTCGATCTGGACGACTTTCTCACCGGTGAGCATCTCCGCCAAAATCAGGCCCATGGCATAGATGTCGGCCGGTGGGCCGACGTCTCGTTTGTGCACCAGTTCCGGCGACATATAGGCCGGGGTTCCGACGAGGGTGCCGGCGTTGGTGATCTCGTTGCTGTCGTCGCTCTCGAGGGCCTTGGCAAATCCGAAATCCAGAACTTTGACGTGGCCTCGGTCGCCGTCGTTGACCAGATAGATATTGCCCGGCTTGAGGTCGCGGTGGATAATATCGGTGTGGTGGGCGGTGTGAAGCGCGGACAGCGACTCGATGGCGATGCGCCGGGCCAGGGCCTCCGAAAGCCCGCCGTGGTGGTGAAGCAGCGACTTCAGGTCGGTGCCCTGCAGACACTCCATGGCCATATAGGGCAACTCGGAGGCGGTCTCGCCGTAATAGAAGACGCGGACGACGTGAGGGTGGTCGAGGCTGTAGATGAGCCGAGCTTCGCGCTCGAATCGCTGGCGAAGTTCGTCCTCGTCGTGGGGCCCGGGCTTGAGGACTTTAAGGGCCAGGATGCGTTGTTCGAGTAGGTCTTCGACCTGGTAGACGGCGCCGAAATTGCCGTGATCGAGTTCTTCTTCGATCCGGAAGACGTCGTCGACGACGTCGCCGACAGAGGGCATTCTGGACATGAGCCGACACTCGCACAGAAGGCGTAATGATGAGCATCTGAGACCACGATGATGGCGGGGCGCAGGCCTTGTTGCAAGGTCGTTGAGCCATCGGCGACGGTGGAGCCATCGACGATCGCAGTCGGCGCCGACGACAGGCGGCCGGCGCCGTCAGTCGATCCCGATGAATTTGTGAGTCTGAAGACTCAACTTCCAGCGGGGATTGTCGAGGCAAAAGTCCACGGCGCGTCGGGTGTTGGCGGCCCGGTCGGGGCCGTCCATGGGCTGCAAAAAGAAGTGGTCGAAATCGAGGGGTTCGACGTCTTCGGGCGGAAGCTCGGGCTGGGGGTAGACGAGCTTGAGTTCGTCACCGCTCCGACAGACGAGATCAGCGCCCGCTTTGGGGCTGACGCAGATCCAGTCCAGGCCGTCGGGAGGCACCTGGGTTCCGTTGGTTTCGACGGCGACTTCAAAGCCGCGGTCGTGGAGGGCGGAGA
>CAYUPT010000074.1:0-11328 GCA_964446725.1 uncultured Bradymonadales bacterium
CAATGCGATATACGGCGAGCTGGTCCGGCTCCGACCGCAGAAGTTGTAGAATCAATTCTGTTCATCGTTCGTTGTATTCGTCGCCCACACAGGAGGGCCCGGCTCTCGAGAGTGTCAACATGTTCCGGGACCACCTGGTGAGGTTGAATCCTCCGTTCGATTCGTCGTCGATTCCCAACCCGCATTATTCGTGACGCATCGTGACGAGGCAAAATCAGCGTCGAGAGGCCGAAATCGAGCCCCACAGGCGATGCGGAGCATCGTCGAGGAGTAAGATGATGGGATCTCGTCGCTGATAAGCCGCAGTAGTTGGGTCATGAATAATCGGGGCTAACCGAAGGTCCGCCAATCGGTACCTTCGTCACCTGCATTACTATTGTCGACGATTTGAAGAAGATCTTGCGTAAAAAATTAATTTAGTTGTCGATCCACAGCGATATTCGACCGGGAGGCGACCAGATTTGGGCTGCTTCCCTTTGACTCTCGGCGCGTCTGAAGTAGAAGACTAGGGCGGGAGTCTTTTTTGCGTTTCCCAATCTCGATCAGGACCGCCGATGTCGTACAAAGTACTTGCCCGAAAATGGCGCCCCGACCACTTCGACGAAGTGGTTGGCCAGGAACACGTGGCGCGTACGCTGATCAATTCCATCGAGCAGGACCGGGTTGCGCACTCGTACCTGTTTTGCGGCGCACGTGGGGTCGGAAAGACGTCGACAGCGCGGATTTTGGCCAAAGCCATGAACTGCGAGCAGGGGCCGACGGCGCGACCTTGCTATGATTGTCCGTCCTGTGAGGAAATCTCGAACGGACAGTCGGTGGATGTCTTTGAGATCGATGGCGCTTCGAATCGGGGAATCAACGAGATCCGGGAGCTTCGCGAGGGCGTCCGATATGCGCCGAGCCGCGATGAGTACAAGATCTACATCATCGACGAAGTCCATATGCTGACCACCGAGGCCTTCAACGCTCTGTTGAAGACCCTGGAGGAACCACCGCCGCACGCGATCTTCATCTTCGCGACGACGGAACCGCAGAAGATTCCGGTCACGATCTTGAGTCGTTGCCAGCGCTTTGATTTCAAGCGAATCAGCCAGCGCGACATTGTCTCGCACCTCGAGCAATTGTGTGAGCACGAGGGGTTGGAGGCCGAAAAGGCGGCGCTTCAGATTATCGCCCGTCAGGCCAACGGCGGGATGCGCGACGCGCTGAGTCTGCTCGACCAGATTATCAGCTTTTCCGGCGATCAGATCACGGAACGCGAAATTGCCGAGATCCTGGGCGTCGCCAATCGGAAACATCTATTTGAACTCAGCGAAGCGGTGTTGTCTCGAAGCGCCGAAAAAGCGCTGTTGGTGCTCGATGAGGTCAATCGCTACGGCTACGACTTGCAGCAATTTGCATCGGAATTGGTCAACCACTTTCGGGACCTGATGGTCACGGCCGTCGTCGAGGAACCGGAAAAGGTCATCCAGTTGACCGAAAACGAGTTGGAAGCCGCTCGCGCGCAGATCCGGGGGCTGTCGTCGGAGTTGTTGCATCGATACTTTTCGGTGATGGTCGACGGTGCTCAGGAGATGAGCCGATCGGAGTATCCGAAATTGATTTTCGAGATGACGCTGGTCCGGCTATCGGAATTGGAGCCCATGGAGAAGCTCGATTTGCTCGTCGATCGCCTCGAGTTGTTGGAGGGAACGCTCGAAGATGATGCCGGCGGCGACATCGATTGGCCCCAGCACGGCGGAGGAAATACCGGCGCGCGGAATGCACAGCCGGCCCGGCAGGGGGCGTCGACGACGGATGTAAGCTCTTCGAAGAGCGAACCGGCGGCGACGGAGTCCGGAGATGATAATGCTCCGACCTTTGAGGCACCGGAAGGCGTTGGAATGAAGAGCACTGGTACCGATGCGAGTACCGAGACGGCGGCCAGTCCGGAACTGGAGCCGGCTGAATCCGAGGCCGACGTCGATACGGATACCACCGATGAAACTTCGGAGTCGGAGCACCAGTCGGGAAAGCAGGAGGCCCGGACCGATGAGTCGGTTCGGGCCGCCAATGACGACGACGATTCTGATGACGGTATCGATGGCGACGACAGTACTTCGAATCGATCGGGGCCGACTCGCCCACCGATCGATGCCTATGAATCCGGAACGGTGCCGTCGACGACGGGGTCCTCTTCGCCGTCCGATGGTTCTTCTGTCGAAGATTCCGCAGATGAACCCGAGAATTCAGCGGCCGACGGTGCAGCGAAGGAGGTTACACCGAAGATACCTCAGCCGTTGAGTCCCTCCGAAATTTCGGATGTCGAAGTACCCGATGTCGATGAACTCGATGGGGCCGTCGAGCGCTGGCGGGCCACCGTCGAGTATCTTCGACACCGCGCTGCCCCCGTAGCGGCCACGTGTGAGCACGGCCATCTTCACGAGTTTGCCGACGGTGAGGTTCGCCTCCGGTTTACCGATGAATTTATCGGGTTTGCACAGGAAGAGACGCGACGCAATCTCCTGGAAGAGGCTGTCGTCCAGCTCTTTGGCCCGGACTGGAGTGTGGTGATCGAGCAACGGGACGAAGACGACCCGATCAAGCACAAATCACTGGCGCAGGAGCGTCGCGAAGATATTGAGCGCCGTCGCGAGAACCTCGAAGAGCAGATGCGCAATCATTCGGTCGTCGAGAGCGCCCGCGAGATCTTCGATGCCGGCCAGCCGCGCGTCTCCGTCAAGCTGTATGATGAGTGAGGATCGTCGCACCGGTGTATCGGTTGCGATTTAGAACCGCCACGTCCAGCCAACGGCCACCGACGGTGACCTGGGCAGTGAGGCGTCGTAGTTGTCGTCGACATGCAGGTTTCGGCGCAGTCGGTCGTTGTAACGTCGAGTGCCCAGATAGCTGCTGATACCGCCTCCCAGGTAGGCCGACCCGGCGGTGACGGCGCCGATCCCGATCAGGTCGGAGTGGCCGTACATCGCTCCAAAACCGATGAACATTCCGGCAAAGACCATGGCACTGATGGCCACCACCCCGAGTGCGTATTGTTCGACATAGAAGTTGCCGAGGCCCGGTAGGACGGCTGTATAGGCAAGGGCGCGCCAGCCGTCGAGTCGATTCGCTTCGTACAGGGCGCGCCGGTGGTCTTGGTCGAACGCCCGGGAGTCGTCATCGGTATCATCGACGGTGGATTGCTCGTGAGCTGGAGCTTCCCCGGCGCTGACCGGTGCCGCCGGGGCAAGACATATCAGACTAAGCGATAACAAAAGGGTGAGGCGATACATGTAGACCGGTGGCTCCTCGGTGTTGTGTGGACTTCAACAGGCGGCAAAGCAGGGCGTCAATCCGGGATGTCCACGGACGTCGGGAGACTCGACTGGAAGTAACATCTCACGGCGACGCCGTCCCTGACGACTACGACATCATAATGTTGACACCCCCCGGATTTATGCCACAACCAACGCGGTTGCAACTCTACCGACGTCGAGAACTGCGATGAGCCAGACTTCCCCCGACAATTCGAATGCTGAACATCGGGATTCGCCATCCGATCAGGAGATGGATACCGATACCGTCAAGACGGCCGGCCGCGGGTTTTTGATTATCACGGCCGCCAAAGTCTGGTTTTTGCTGACCAGTGCGGTGATCCAACTCGGACTTCCGATTCTCTTCGGGTCGCCCGAACAATTCGGCATCTTCAAGATCGTCACCGAGTGGGTGGGCTGGATCAATATGGTGATGATCACCGGCACCCTGCACGCGGTCAGTAAATTGATCAGCGAGCAGCCCCAGCGTGCTCGGGTGATCGTCAATATGGCGATCAAGATGCAGTGTCTGCTGGCGGTCCCCATCGCCGGTCTCTATGCGCTGGGTAGTCCACTGATTGCCGAGCACTGGTACGACGCCGCCGATACGCTGACGCCACTGATGCAATTGTCGGCGCTGATCATCTTATTTTACGGCTTCTACGCCATCTTCGTCGGCTATTTTAATGGCCTCAAGCAATTTCCCCGCCAGGCGACGCTTGATTTTACCTTTTCGACGGTCAAGCTCATCGGCATTGTGGGGCTCGTGCTACTCGGCTTTGGAGTCTGGGGGGCTGTGGCGGGCTTTGTGGGGGCGGCGGGCGTGATTTTCGTGATCGCCGCTGTATGGGTCATCCGGCGGATGCGACGGCGCACCGATCAGACCGAACCGGAGGATAAGGACGAGGCCAAAAAGGCCTTTCGGCGCCTGCTGAGTTACCTGGTGTTGATCATGCTCTACACCTTTGCGCTCAACGGGCTGATGCGCATCGATCTGCTGGTCTTACCGGGGGTTGCCGGCGATGTACCGTCGCACCTGGTGGGCATGGAAGATCTCTTCGAGCTGATGAGTAATACCTTCGCCGGGCTGTACGGAGCGGTGCTCAATATCGCCCGGATTCCCTATCAGGGCGTCATTGCCGTAACCTTTATTATCTTCCCGCTCATCAGTGAGTCGACCTTCGAAGAAGATCGGGAGCGGACCCAGGAGTATATTCGCAGCACGCTGCGCTACTGCATTATCATGATCGGCGTCGGAGCGATGCTGCTGGCGTTTAACGCCGATGCCATCGTCGGCGGATTGTACGCCGAAGTCTACGGCCACGCCGCACTTGCCCTGGCGGTGTTGAGTGTGGCGATCATCTTTTTTGCGCTCCTGTATGTGACGACGACCATGATCATCGGCTCCGGGCATCCCAAGGTCGCCTTCGGAATCATGGCCGCCAGCCTCGGCATCAGTGGAGTCCTCAACTACGTCTTCGTGCGCCGCGTCCACGAGGAGACCGTGGCCGATTTCGAGCCCGTCAGCGCCCCGACCTTCGAAGGGGAACAGGCCCCACAGGTCGTCGCCGGGGCCGTCGATGCGGCATCGGCGCGCGCCGACTTTGCCTGGCCCTGGATTGTGGAGTCCACCAATTACCTGCAATCGGCGTCGATCGCGACGTTAATTGCGATGTTTACGGGCTTTGTGCTGTCGCTTTTGTGGTTGTGGTACAAATTTGGAGCTCAGCCCCCGTGGATGACGTTGCTGCGGATCGGTCTGGTCGGTGTTGTGCTGTGGGGCATTGATATGCTCGTCGACCTTCCGGTGGAGATGGTCATCGAGCACGGGAATCTGGCATTTTTGGCAATGGTCGTCGCCAAGATGACGGTCATGGGAATCGTAGCCCTGGCGGTGCTGATCGCCGGCCGGGAATTTACGCAGACCGACTGGGAGCGCCTCAAAGCGGTGATCAGCCGCGATGACGGCGACGATGACGAAAATGACGAAGACAGCGAAGATGGCGAAGACGGTGAAGATGGCGATATCGACGCCGACGCCCCCGGCGCCGGTAGATGACGAGTCGTGGAATGAGCGGTATTCGATGCTATTGTGAATGCCGCGCTGATGGCAGTATACGTCACCGAGCGAATCGAAGAGGACAACAGCATGAGAAGTCGACAGTGGACGTTCGTAACGTTGAGCCTTGCCGTGGTGGCCGCGCTGTTGGTTGCGGCGGCATCCAGCGGCTGTGCGACCCTCTCCAATGATGAGGAGCGCCCAGGAGATCCGGAGGCCCTCCAGGAGGAGGCGCGCAATTTTCACACCAATCTTCGCTGGGCCCGCTACGAACACGCCGCCGATTCGGTACACCCGGCCTACAGGCCGTCGTTTGAGGGGGAGTACGAGGAGCGGGGCGACGACTTCGAAATTCTGGATATGCGCATGAAGTCCGCCGATCTCGTCGAGGAAGGGCTTGCCGCTCATGTCGAAGTCCAGCAGCAGTGGATGGAGCTTCCGAGTACGGTGGTCGAATCGGAGCGATTCGTCGAGCGATGGGTCTTCGAAGACGATCGGTGGATGCTGCGAGAACGGCTGCGTCGCGACGAGTATCGCCAGCGCGACGAGGTCTTTGACAGCGAGCGCGAACGCGGGGCGGTCGACGATACAGCATCCGAGGGGGCGGGGCAGTAGGTATGAGTTATCTACCTCCCGACGAGGCCGGTTTTTTTGAGGCCGTTCAGGTCTACTTTACGGAAGTGACAGACCGGATGGCCCTATTTGGAGCACGGGACCGGGAATTATTGAGGGCCTGGAAAAAGCAGGGCCGGTCTGCACAGATTGTCTGTCGCGGCATCCGCGAGGCCGTCGAATCCTACGGCAGAGACGATCCGCCGCGCTCACTGGCCCAGTGCGAGCCCTTTGTCGATGATCAGTGGGAGACGTTCCAGGAGCGCACAGTCGGAGCCCACGATCAGCAACAACAGCGGGCGGCATCCTCTGAGGCCGAAACCTCGAGTGGAGAGCATGACCAGGATGTGTCTCCCCTGTTTCGGCGGGTCAAAGACGCCATCGAGGCCGCCGGGCGAGCCACGGACCGCGAGCGCTGGAAAAAGGCCTATCGGCGCGCCTGGCGCGAACTCGACGCGCTGCGCAGTGATGGTACCCGATTTTCCTTTGAAGAGCTCGAGGCCGTCGATGAGGCGCTCATCGAGGCCTATCTGGAGGTCCTCGACGATCGGGAGCGCCAGGTCATCGAAGACGCTCTGGCCAGCGAGGCATCGCAACGTCTCAAGTCGATGAGTCCCGCCGCTCGCCAACAGCATCTATACGTCAAGCGAAAGCGCGAACTCATCGAGCGCTACGGTCTTTTAGACGTCTTCGATGTCGTCGGCTGAGTGCCGGACGCTTGGCGGCGTTACGAGTCGTCGAATTCCCAGCGAAGTCGGGGACGGATGGTGTCTTCGTCCCCGCCGAGTTCCTGGAGTTCGGAGACGTCGTCGACCATCTTCCAGATGGTATAAAAATTCCAGTTCTCGAAATTGTCGGCGTTTGAAAACGCGTCATTCGACAATGGGGTGCCGGGGCCGATATTGGCGCTGGTTTCCAGAAAATAGGAGTCCTCGATGTCGCTGTCGTTATTGCCGACGAGACTTCCCACATCGTCGTCGCCGGAGACGGTGCCCGTGGCGTAGGTGCGCTGGAGGGAACCGCTGCTGTGTCGGCCGACCAATCCACCGATCGATTCATCTCCGGAGACCGAACCGATGGCAAAAGAGTCGAATACACCGTGGCTATCCTGATAACCGATGAGACCACCGACGTCGTCGTCGCCGGTAACCTCTCCGGTGGCCAGTGATTGGTAGATGGCGGCGTTGTCGCGGGTACTTCCGACGAGGCCACCGGTGTAGTCATCGGCGTCACCTGATTCGATATCGCCGACGGCCCGGCTTGCGGAGACAACCGTGTTGTCATCCATGCGACCGACCAGGCCGCCGATGTAGCTGGCATGGCCGGTCACCGTGCCGGAAGCCGATGTGTGATGAAGCGACGTCTGACTTTGGATGCGGCCGACCAGGCCACCGACGTAGCCGGCTTCGCCGGTAACGGGGCCGGACGCCGAGGAGTGATGGAGCGATGTATCGTTGTTCATCTGTCCGACGAGGCCGCCGACGTAGCGGTCCTCACCGGTGACCGAACCCGTCGCGTGGGAATGCGAGATGTAGCTGTCGTGCGTCATCTGGCCGACAAGACCGCCGATTCGATTTTCGTCGCCGTAGGTCGTGGAGACGTCTCCGGAAGCGGTGGAATAGGTGATATGACTGGCGTGCTGCATCCGTCCCACCAGCCCGCCGACGTACTCGCCCGTTGCTTCCACGTCTCCAGAAGCCTCGGAGTGGCTGACCGTACTACCCGAGTACGGGCTTTCATCGCGGGTCAATGTTCCGACCAATCCACCGACACGGTGACGGCCCGAGACCGTGGACGATGAATCGGATCCGGTGATGGAACTGTCGTCGTGGGCGCTGCCGACGAGTCCGCCGACGTAATCGGCGCCGGAGGCGTCAACGATACCGGAGGCCGAACTGCCGCTGATGGAAGCCTGACGGCGCAATCGTCCCACCAGGCCCCCGGTGTAATCCTCTTCATCGGCGGTGACATCGGCGGACGAATTGGAGTCGAGAATCTGGGTGAATTCTCCGGCGCGGCCGACGAGTCCGCCGACGAGTCCGGCGCCGTCGGTGGCAACGACGCTTCCCGAACTTTCGGAGCCGAGCACAATGGCGCCGGTGCTCATGGCGCCGACGAGACCGCCGCCCAGAGCATCTTCAGTGGTGATGATGCCCTGGGCCGACGAGTCGGCAATGGTCGCGTTATCGCGGTGGCGGCCGACGAGTCCGCCGATTCGCCGCGACGAGCCGTAGACGTCGATGGTCGCCGATGAATTACTGATGGAGCCGTAGTTGATTCCTACCAGCCCTCCCGTGTTTTGTCCCCCGGAGACGATGTGAGCTTGCTCCTGGGCATTTTCATCGTCGGCGGCCCCGGAATCTCCGCTGACAGTGCTGTGCTCGATATGGCCGTTATTTCGACCCACCAGACCGCCGGTGCCGTCGTCCAACTCGTTTTCACTGCCGCCCGAGATGTGACTCGCTTCGACGTGGACATGCCGGATCGTGCCGTCGTTTTGACCGGCCAGTCCGCCGGTGGAGCCGGAGCCGGTGATATCGATACCGTCGAGCTGCAACTGTTCGACTTCGGCGTCCTCGACCAACGACCCGAAGAGTCCGGCACCGTCGCCGGAGTCGACGACAAGGCCGCTGATCTGGAGGCCGAACCCGTGGAAGTGACCGGCAAATCCCTCGATGGGAGTAAAGCGGGCGGCGCTCTCATCGAAGTCGATCGATGCGCTCAGCGCGAAGTGATCGTCCGTATCGTCCGGGATGTTGCGGAGTTGGGCGGCGGTGCAGATCGTGTACGGATCGGCGGCTTCGCCGGTGCCGCCGCCGAAGCCGTTGTAGCTATTGTCATCGGCCTGCGGATTGCAGTTGAAGGGTTCGCAGAGTCCGTCGATGCACTCGCCGGTCGGGCAATCGTTGTCGCAGTGTCCGCAGTGGTCCGGATCGGAGTCCAGATCAATGCAACTGTTGACCGACTCACAGACCTGGTGGTCTGGTTCCTGGCAGCTGTATTGGCAGTCGCCATCGACACATTCGGCGTCGGCGCCGTCGATGTCGGTCTGGCAGTTATTGCCGCAGCTTCCGCAGTGGTCGAGATTGTCTTGTACGTCGACGCAGTCACCGCTGCATTCGGTTTGCTCTTCGGTGCACGCAAAAAACGTACAGACACCCTCCAGACATACCTGCTCGTCGCCGCATCGGGTATCACACTCGCCGCAGTGGTCCGGATCGTAGTCGGTGTCCACGCAGCGATCGCCGCACTGGGCGAGGCCCGAATCCGAACAGGCCAGATCGGACTGGTTGCCACCGTCATTGTCGTTGTTGTCGTTGTCGTTGTTGCCAACGTTGGCGGCGCCATCGTCGTTCGATTCGGCATTGGAGGCCGAAAGCGATTCCGGATCGTCGATACATCCGCTGACCATCAACCAGGTCACCAGCAGGCAGCCGAGGGGGACGAGACGGGATAGGTTGGAATTCATCGGCAACTCCGCGCAGTCTATGTTGTCGTCGGCTCAATAGCGTAGCGTGATCTTAGGCGAAATCCCGACGCAATGCCACGCGAGCCTGACGTAGTGGTCTTGTTGGTCGCCGCCGCCAACGTCTGGTATACAGGCTGTCGAGACCACAAATCTGATGTCATTATTGCTAATGGAGTGTTGCTATGCCGGCGTTCAAATTCGTTGCCGAATTGCTCACGAAGCGAAAATTCAAACAACTTTCACAGACACAGAACGAGGCGCTGGTCGATGTGCTGGCGGCGGCCAAGGCCATCGATGGGAAATTACTCGATGTGGAGCGCCGGGAGTTGGCCAATATCGTCGAGAAGCTCAACTGGAAGGACGGCGCCGGGAGGGAGCGATATATCGAGGAATCGATCCAGCGGGCCACCGAAATCGAGCCGGTGCCCGACGATCTCGATGCTTACTTCGATGAGATCGGGAACCGCCTGCAGGATGACTGGTTACAGGAGGAGGCCTACTACCTGGCGTCGCGCATTGTGTTGGCCGACGATGAGATCGACGAAAATGAGCGCTTGTTGCTCAAACACATGGTCCAGGGGTTTGAGATCCCCTCCGATAAACAGCAGTTGATCGTTCGCAAAATTCGAAGCGAGATCAGTATCTGACGGCTGCCATCGAAGAGGCCGGCGATTGGTCGCGAGCCGGAGCGGGCGCCCGGCGATTCGGAAGCATCAGTCCGAGGCGGCCTCTTCGCCCAGTTGGGGATCGACCTGGTGTTCCAGAAAGTCGAAGATGGCGCGGTAGTAGCGCATTCGGTTGCTCAGACCGTCGATGCCGTGGCCCTGGCCGTCGAATTCCTCATAGGTGACGGCGCCGCCCACGTCGTCGGCGGCCTCGGCGAAACGACGGCTTTCATCGACGGGAACCCGGCTGTCGTGGGAGCCATGGGTCAATAACAGCGGGGCATCCAGGCGCTCGACGTGGTGTAGCGGTGAGCGCTGTCGAAGTTTTTCGGTTTCTGTCTCCGGATCACCGGCCAGCAACACCAGCCAGTCCGGAATATTGCTGGTTTCATAAAAGTGCAGAAGATCGCTGATGCCGGCGTGGCTATGCCCGAATCCGAAGGGATAGGAGATGTCGCGATCGTTGGTTTCCGGCGGAAATGTCAAAGCGCGCATCGTGGCGTAGCCGCCGTGACTCGAGCCGTAGACGCCGATCTGACGGGGCTCGAAGTTGCGGTGTTCTTCGAGCCACCGGGCGGCGTAGATGATGTCGACGATGTCATCGCCTCCCAGATCGCCGTCGTTGAGGGCCGCGAATTGAGCGCCGAAGCCTCTCGAGCCGCGCGGGGCGGGGCTAAGGGTGGTGATGCCGGCTTCGCACATGATCTGGTGGGAGGAGCGAAAGGCGTTGGAGCCACCGTAAAAGGCGGTGATCCGCGCCAAACGCTCGCTGTCGGCCGGAGGGTCGGTCGGTTCGTATAGATAGGCGTGGAGTGTTCGGGGCTGGCCATCGACGTCGTCGAAGGTCGGATATTCGATGCGCTCCACATCGCATTGACGAAGGTCGTCGGCCAATTCATCGGGGATGGAGGCAAAATGGCGGGTATCGATGCCGACAGCGGAGTCGTCGGCGTCGATATCGTCGAGCTCGACGAGGCCGTCGGCGACGTCGAGGGTGGCGTGTTCCATGCGAAACGGAGTATCGACGCTGCTCATGGCCAGAAGTGCCTGACCGGCGTGGTCGTCTCGAAACGAGATCGATTCCGGGCGTTGTTGTTGCCACAGCAGGGAGCCGTTTCCGGGGTCGCGAATCTCGAGGATCGTGCCGTAGGGTCGATCGAGGGCCAGCGCCAGAAGGGCCGGCGCATCGCCGTTGTCCAGAATCACCGCGCTCGAGATATCATCTTCCAG
>CAYUPT010000075.1:0-11321 GCA_964446725.1 uncultured Bradymonadales bacterium
CCAGCGCTACCAAAAGGGTCAGACCAACGTCACATTTCCCTGTGGCACCATTCAGCTTCGAAAGGAGGCCCCGGTCACCTGCGAGTCACCGCCCCCCGAAGAACCGGGGCTTCTGGCGGCGTCGCTTGTCTCGTAAGTCGACGAAGTCGATAGCTGATCACAGCTAGTCACCACCTCCGGGGGAGACACAAAAAGAAGCGAGTCCTTCGCTTTTGGCGGATACCTGTGCGTGCATCCCGGCAATGTGCTTCTGCTCAACCACAAAATTCACCGATAACGGCGATTATCTGACGTAACGACCACCGAACGAGAGCCATAAGCACTTTGTTTGCGGGCAAGAATAACCGTAAACAACGCATCCGATGTCAACTCGTGAGATCCGGTCATCCAGACCCGTTTGAGTGCGTGCAAATAAGAGGGGTAAAATGTATGAAAACCCCGAAAATAAGGGAGGGTGTCGGACTGTCGGGGCGACAGGAGGGGGGCATGGACAGTGCACGGCAAAACCTGCTAGTCGGTAGACGAGAACCGACTATGAATACCTCATTTCCTGAGGAGTGACGATGACGACACACTACGAGTATTTCGCCAAGGTTCCACTTCAGATGGAGCGGTTGCTGGCGGAAGAACTTCGCGAACTGGGGGCGTCGGATGTCGAACGGGCAGTCTCGGGCGTAGCGTTTGAGGGGCCGCTGGAGATCGGATACCGCAGCGTGTTGTGGACCCGGTTGGCGACGGCGGTTCTGCTTCAGATCGACGAGTTTTCGGCAGCGACACCGGAGGAGCTGTACGAAGGGGTGCGCAGTGTGGACTGGAAGGAACATATGAGCGTCGACGATACGCTGAAGGTGACGTTTACGTCACTGGATTCGGCGGTCTACCACAATCGATTCGGTGCTCAGAAAGTCAAAGACGGGGTGGTCGACCAGTTTCGGGAGCAGGTCGGCGAACGCCCGTCGGTGCAGCGGCGCAATCCAGATCTCCATATCAACTGTCACGTCGAAGAAGATCGGGCGACGCTGAGTATTGATCTGGCGGGCAGTAGTCTGCACCGGCGCTCGTATCGCGTCGACTCCGGCGGAGCGCCGATCAAAGAACACGTGGCGGCCGCGGTATTGTTGCGTGCCGGCTGGCCGGAGATGGCGCGGGAGGGACGGCCACTATTCGATCCGATGTGTGGAAGTGGAACGCTGCTTATCGAAGGAGCGCTCATGGCGGCTGATCACGCCCCAGGATTGCTTCGCGACTATTTTGGGGTGTTCGGATGGCGTCAACACGACGAACAATTGTGGCGAGAACTGATCGAGGAAGCCCGGGCCCGGGCGGCCGACGGTATGAGCCGTCTGCCGGGCCTCTACGGCAGTGATATCGACGGTGGTGTTCTCAACAGTGCAAGGCAGAATACCGAGGCCGCCGGCCTGGAAGATTACATCGACTACCAGCAGGCGGCCGTCCGGGACATCAAACCGCCGGCGGGACGCGCCTGGCCGGGGCTTTTGGTCACCAATGCGCCATACGGAGAGCGGTTGGGAAGCGACAAGGAAGCTGAAGAATTACACCGTCAACTCGGCGATGTGTTGCGAGAGCGGTTTCCCGGTTGGAATGCCTCGGTGTTGACGGGCTCCGAAGAACTGGGACGCAAACTGGGATTGAGCGCCGACAAGACGTATATGCTGTACAATGGTCGAATTAAATGTCGACTCGTCAATGCCCGGATCTTCGATCGGTAGGGTCGCAGCGAGCAAGGGAACAACCACACCGGCGTCATTGTCTTCGATCAAGAGTTTCCGAAGCAGTGGCGTGTGATTTGTTGCTCCAGAGGAGAAATGCTCATGAAGATTGAAATTTGGTCCGATGTGGTCTGTCCGTGGTGTTATATCGGGAAGCGACGGCTGGAGGCGGCACTTCAAAAGCTGGAGTGCGATGCCGAAGTGCGTTGGCGAAGTTTTGAGCTCGATCCGGATGCGCCGCGTGTTCCAGAGTTATCACTTGTGGAGTCGCTGGCCCAGAAATACGGCACCACCGAGCAGCGGGCGGAATCGATGATCGAGCAGATGACGGATACGGCCCGAAAAGAGGGGCTGGAGTTCGATCTCAAAAACGCACTGCCGGGAAATACGCTGGATGCTCATCGACTCCTCCACTTCGCCCGGGAACGAGACGTCCAGGGCGCCATGAAGGAGCGACTCCTCAGCGCCTATATGACGGAGTGCCGACCGATTGCCGAACGCAGCGAATTGGCCGCACTCGCGGCAGATGTGGGCCTGGAGGCCGAAGAAGTCAGTGCGATGCTGGAGAGCGATGCGTATGTCGACGAGGTTCGCGCTGATGAGTCCCGCGCACAACGCCAAGGAGTTCGGGGCGTGCCGTATTTTTTGATCGACGGACGCATCGAGATTTCGGGTGCCCAGCCCGTGAAGGTGCTTTGTGAACGACTCCGCAGCGCTAAACGGTCTGCAATATAACTGTAACGAAACGTCTCGGCGGCTGATGACGGCATCTTTCGGTCGCTCCTCCTTTGGAGTAGCGCTGCTACGCCTGCAGTCGGATCGACTCGAAATCTGCTCGCCATCATCTCGCCGGTGCCGCGTTTTATTTAATTATCGTCTCGTTTAGCGCGTAATGCACGATGTCACCGCCGAGGGCCATCCACCATAAAGGCGCGATATCGCCGGCGTCGTGTTTTCAAGAAAACGGCGCCAAAAGTGGCGACAACGCCGAGGGTTACCGCGGATCGACGCGAAAGTAATGCGATAGAATCTCATAGAGTTCGGGCGCACAGCGCCGGAGTTGGCCCGGCGTCTCAAAGAAGGCCTCGGTGGCGACAGCGAAGAATTCGGCTTCGTTTTTGGCGCCATAGGAGCGCAGGCAGCCATCGAAGGGCGCTTCTGTAAGGCTCGCGAAGTGCCGACCCATCACATCGGCCCATGCCTGATAGTCTCGTCCATGTTCGAGTAGCGGTGTCCCGTTGAATTGCCCCCCGGCGGCGTCGAGGACGTGGGCAAATTCGTGGATTGCCGTGTCCCTCCCGTCGTCGGGAATGGCGATGCCCTTCTGGACGGCATCCCAGCTGAGTACGACGGTCCCGAAATTGTGAGCCTGGCCGAGTACGGCGGTCTGATCGCAGTCCGGATGTCGGTAGTTGGCAGGATAGATGACGATCTCTGTGAGTCGATCATAGACCGACAGCGGAAGATTGCGCGTAATTCGGGCCGCCGACGCCGAAATAATGACTTTCATTTCCTCTGTGACTTCCAGTCCACCGGCCCCTTCCCAGTGTTTCTCCCACAGAAATATCTTGAGTCTCTTATGAAAGCGCTGGAGTTGCTCGTCGTCGAGTTTATCATAAAACGAAAAGCGGTCCTGCAAAATGGACGTCCAGTGGTCTGGAAAAGGACGTTCTTTCAGTCGCCGCCGCCGCCAGGCTCGAAAAGGCCAGATCACCATCGAAAAGTACTCCTGTTCGGATTGTATTCAGAAGGCATTTCTATCGGAGAGGACACGAATATAGACCGCTGATCAAAACGCGAGGTGCAGCGCGGATTCGTCGACAACCTCACGGTCCGGTCAACTCACTCATCACGGCGTTCCAACAAATCGCGAGCCCATTGGCGGGCGATTTCATTTTCTGCCATTCGCTCTTCGACGTCCTCGTCGGACAGTTCAACAATGGCCCGGAGCTCGGACTCGAAGGCCGATTGGTCATCTTCCAGTGCGCCGAGATGATATGCGCGCAATAGTCTCGTCAGGGCAAAATCGGGATCGATCTGGAGACTCTGCTCGAAGGAGTGTTCGGCGGCATCGGGGTCGATATGAAGATGCCGATCGACATGACGCACACCGAAGTAGCGGTGGGCGGCACCGTGATAGGTTTCGGGACGGTGCTCGATGACGATGTCCATGATGGCATCCACGAGAGGTCGTGTGGAAACGGCGGCCGAAAGGTTGCCGGTTTGGGCGCGGAGGTCGAGGAGTTTAGCGTACCAGAACAATGCCTCAATAGCCTCCGGGGGAGTATCGGGGAAATCGGCCTCGAAGGGAGCACCGGCGTCGATGGCCGCTATCCACTGCGGGGCGTGAATTTGCAATGCACTTCGGGCGGCATCGAGTCCGGACTCCAGGTTGTCCCCGAGGTCGTCATCGGGACTGACCACCGGGCCCCCGGCGTCGTGAAACCGCGCCACAAAAAAGTGGGCGCGTGCCAGATTTTCGTGGACTTCGGCGCGCTGGCTGTCACTGTACTCTGCGGCGTCTTCAGTGCGCAGCGCCCGGTTCCACAATTCGATGGCGCGCATTGCTTCATCGCGGTCGATGCGGTGTTCGTAGGCGACGTCGGCATCCTGGCGGTACTCCAGGAAGGGCTCTGGTTCGGCGGCATCGGGTTCAGACTCCGGCGTTTCGGCCAACTCTGCGCCGGCAGAGTCGGGGGATGCCGGTTGCTGGGCGCAGCCGGCGGCAACCAGCAGCATCACAAGTGAGGTGATGATGGCATAAATGGGCAAAAGGGGATGTCGCATTGGCAGTCCGGTTCCGGGCGGTGGGATTGGCGGATAGGGTCCAATGTAGTGCCAACTGGGGCCGTTTCGTCAACGCGCCGATCGTCTCGAGCGGAGGCCCCGGCGTGGGAACGGCACAACACAAGACCACCGGTCAACATTTCCGTTGCGCTGCGAAAACGTTGACGTTCCGATTCCACATGGCAGCCTGCAGTGACAGAGCATCGAAGTAAAAAATCTGTAGCTACGGGACCATTTATGAATCTGGGATTTGATCTCCACGAGTTATCCGACTTCGCCTCCGCATGGCTTGCGACGGAGGGACTGAGTCTGGGTCGCAATTTGATTGTGTTTTTGTTGATTCTGGTCGCCGGCTACGTTGTCGCCAAGATTGCTCGGGGAGCCATCCAGGGGGCGATGGAGCGGTCGCATCTTCAGCCATCTCCACTGCTCAAACAATTCGTGATCAATGTGGTCAGCAAATCGATCTGGCTGGTGGCATTGATTGTCGGTCTGGGGAATCTGGGGCTCGACACATCGGCCCTCGTGGCCGGTATCGGGGTGTCGGGACTGGTATTGGGGTTTGCACTGAAGGACACGCTGTCGAATTTCGCCTCCGGGATGTTGATTTTACTGTATCAGCCCTTTGACGTCGGTCATTTCGTCGAGATCAGTGGAACACTGGGGAAGGTCAAAGATCTCACATTGGTATCGACGATTTTGACGACGCCCGATAACAAGGTGGTGACGTTTCCAAATTCCGCGGTGTGGGGAAATCCGATCACCAACTTCTCGGAGTCCGGGACTCGCCGTATCGACCTGGTGGTAGGCGTGGCCTACGACACCGACGTCGACCACGCGCGTCAGATCTTTTTCGACGTTCTCGAGGAGACCGAAGAAGTGCTCGAGGATCCCGAACCGGTGGTGATGGTCGCCGAGCTCAACGACAGTTCGATCGATTTTCACGTGCGCGGGTGGGTAGAAACCAGTGAATTTCATCCCACGCGCTCAGAGTTGTTGCGACAGTGCAAGTACCGACTTGACCGCGCCGATATAGGGATTCCATTTCCACAACGGGAGCTGTGGGTCAACGAACTGGGAGAGGCGAAATAAGAAGCTATCAAAAAAGTCTCCCGTCGCGATTTCCGGCCGATTTAGACCGCAGTTTCCGTCGAAAATCCTCGACTTAGCGCTGCTAGGCCTCGTCTTTCGATCGAAAACTGCGGCAAAATCTTCTCGGTCTCACTCGGTCCGACATTATTTCGACAGCTTCTAACTGCGAAGGTGTCCCATACGCAAGCAGCGGTAGAAAATGGCCGCCTGTTGATAGCGCCGACGGTCGAAGCCTGCGGTGGTTGCCTGACTTCATCTTCCGGGGCCGGATTCTCTGCCGGGGGACGGAACCGGGGATTGTGTGTCGATCCACGGAACAAAAATCCGGGTTGACGGTCGAAACAATTACTTCTAACAAGTTGTTGATAGAGCTACTCGGGTATTATCCCCGAATACTTTAGCGTTATGGTCAAGAATAGGCTCGATGAGGTTTTCAAACCGAACAATCTACGGGGTTCGCGCGGTCGTGGATCTGGCGTATCACGACGACGGCGATCCGATGCAGGTCCGCGATATAGCGCGCCGGGCAGCGATTCCGGAGCGCTTTCTGGAACAGATTTTTCAAGACCTCAAGCAGGCCGGAATTGTGGCCAGCAAGCGCGGACCGGGCGGAGGATTTCGCCTCGATGTGAACGCGGATGATCTGACGCTTCGACGGGTGTTCGAGGTTCTGGAAGCACTTCCGACACTTCCCGATATCGCCGGCGATCGCGAAAATGTCGAAAGCGCCGCCCACATCGCCGATGCGGCCTGTGGCGAGATCATCGATAGGCTCGTCGAGATGCTCGACGATGTGACGGTCACCGATCTGGTCGAGCGAGGAGAAGAGCTCGGTCTGGCTCGCGAAGGCTACGAGGGATTCGTATATGTCATCTGAGAAGACCAATGGGAATCGGAGTTTTGGCCCCGGAGTTGATGAGGCGCCGGTGGTGGAGCGAATGGATGAACTGGTGGGCAATACACCGCTGGTGCGACTGGACGGAATCGGCGCCGACGACGGGCCGCCGATCTACGTCAAAATGGAGAATCTCAATCCCAGTGGGAGTATCCGCGACCGCTACGTGGCCGAAATACTGGAACGGGCGGTGGCGGCGGGGACGCTGGTTGCCGGCGACAAGGTGTCGCTGGCAGGAATTGACGATTCGGCGGTGGCAGCCTCATTATTCGGCTCGGTACTCGGAGTCGAGACCCGGATTTTTGCCCCCGAGGATTCGGGACAGCGGCTGATATCGCTGCTCGAGAAATACGGGGCGTCTGTCATTCGAACACCGGCCCCGGCGGGGCTGGAGGGGGCGATTGAGGAGGCGGCGAGCTGGGCACGAGAGCGCCCGGACCGGATGTATGTCGACGGTTATCGCCGAGAGGCGGTGCGCGACGCCTATGGCGGGATTGCCGCCGAAATTTTGCAGGCCCTCGACGGCGACCGGCTCGGCGCATTTATTACCTCGATATCGACGGGTGGAACCTTTCAGAACGTGGCGCGAGAACTTCGGGAGACACGTCCGACCCTCAATGTCGGCGGGGCGATTCTGGGAGGACTCGAATTGCCGGATATCAGAGATCACAGGTTCAATGTGCTGGAGCGATTTTCGGTGGACGACGCCTTTGAGTGGCGGGATCGAATCAGCCGCCAGGAGGGATTGATACTGGGCCCGAAAGGGGCGGTGTGCATCGGATTGGCAGTCCGTCTCCAGCCGCAGTTGGAAGCGGATGAAGCCATTGTGGCGCTCAATCCCGACTCCGGCCAGCGCTACCTGGGCTGGGAGCAGGAAATTGAGTACATCGGCAGTTCGACGCCGACATGATCACCAAAGACTTCATGCAGGATCTTCCCGGATGGACCGGGGAGCGAAGGAAAAGATAACACTGGACTCATCAAGGAGCAGTACCATGAGTGTCAACGTTCGGATCCCTACACCACTTCGCAAGTTTACGGATGGCAAAGAAGTCGTCGACGTCGACGGCCAAACCGTCGGGGAGGCGCTGACGAATCTTACGGAGGCCCATCCGGATTTGGAGCCGAAGCTATTTGACGACGACGGAGATGTTCGCCGGTTCGTCAATATCTTTGCCAATGACGAAGATATTCGGTTCCAGGAGTCGCTGGAGACGGAGCTTGAGGACGGCGATCAGGTATCGCTGGTGCCGGCCATTGCAGGAGGTGTGACGTGACGACGAGCCACGAGGCCTGGACGAATAAGCTCGAACAGGTCCATCGACCGATACGCCACAGCGGCCTTCTGGAGATGATCGGCAATACGCCGATGGTCCGGCTCAAACGGGTCACCGAGGACATCGGTGATGCTGTGGAGGTGTGGGCCAAGTTGGAGTTGATGAACCCCGGGGGGTCGGTCAAGGATCGGCCGGCGCGCCAGATTTTTATGGATGCCATCGACAACGGCGATCTGGGAGATGGGCAGACGCTGATTGATGCCACAAGTGGAAATACGGGGATTGCCTACTCGATGATCGGGGCATCGCTGGGCATCGATGTAGAATTGGTGATGCCCGAAAATGTCTCTCCACAGCGCAAGCATATTGTCACCACCTACGGCGCCGATATCATCTACTCCGATGCCATGGACGGAAGCGACGGCGCGATCCGGCTGGCTCGTCAGCAAGTCGAGAACGACGACAACGGAGAGTATTTTTACGCCGATCAGTACCGAAATCCGTCAAACCCCAGAGCCCACCAGCGTACCACAGCCCCCGAGATATGGGAGCAGACTGCAGGGCGGGTCACTCACTTTGTGGCCGCCACCGGAACGTCGGGCACGGTGATGGGAACCGGGCGGGGACTCAAAGAGCGCAATCAGGATATCCAGGTCATCGGAGGTCAGCCGTCGGATTCGTTTCACGGCCTCGAAGGGCTCAAACATATGCCGACGAGCATCAAACCCGACATCTACCGAGAAGACGAACTCGACGACCTGGTCTGGATCGACACTGACGAGGCCTGGGATATGGCCGACGAATTGGCGCAACTCGAGGGTATTGCCGGCGGTTATTCGGCGGGGGCCAATGTGGTCGCCGCCCTGGACGTCGCTCGCGATCTCGATCGGGGTGTGGTGGTGACCGTCATTTGCGATCACGCCGATCGCTATTTCGGAGAGTAGTATATGAGTCACGATGGTACGAAGCGTTGGTCTTCGGAGTTGTTCAACAAGATCGTCGCATGGTTGGAGAAGGCCCATCCCGCCGAGGGATGTGGGCTGATTGTCGAAAATGGCGAGGGCCACTGGCGATTCGAGCCCTGTGACAATGTCATCGACCGCTACCACGAACTGGATCCGGAGGAATATCCGCGGACCTCGCGTGAATTCTATATGATCGATCCCCGAAAATTTATGGAGATCGAGGCCAGCGACGACGAGGTGGCGGTCATCGTTCACAGCCACCCCGATACCGGGGATTACTTCAGTGATGACGACGTGGAGTCGGCGTTGATGCCGCGCGATACGGCCGATGATCCGGTGGAACCGCTGCATCCCGGGACGGATTATCTGGTGGTATCGGTTTGTGATGCCAGGGCGGTCAGCGCGACGCTGTATCGCTTCGATGAGGAATCTGGTCCCTTCGTTGAAGCGGCGACGTTTGATGAAGAACGCCTGCAGGGGACGGGCGTATGATGGCGATAGCCTGAGCGGTGTGGTTGTTTCAAAGGGGCTGGAATCAGGCGATCTGTATTGACAATTTGGAAGGAGCCGAGTTTCCAACCAGTTATTTCGTGCATACGTTTAGTAGCTGGTATTGGCAGTATTGGTAGTATTGTCAGTATAAAGACTCCGATGAATGTCGACGTCCTCGACGTCGGGATTCGATGTAAGGAGAAGTCTTATCGGGCACCGGCGAAAATGTGAATGCCGTACCGGTGCATCTTTTTAATCAATTCATCCGGGGGGATGACTATGTGGAAACGATTGTCAGCAGTATGTCTGGGGCTCGCCGTGGCCGGTTCAATGGCCTGCGTGGGTGACGATATCGACGACGAAACCGGCGATATCGACCAGTCGGCACTGAATATTACGACGGCCTACGACAACAATGCAGAGGTCGAGGGGTTTAAGTATAAGATCCAACCTGTCGAGTGTTCGACCGATGGCGACAACAGTGCGACTTCGACATCAAGCGGTGACGACGAGCTGGGCGAGACGCACACCGAGATCAAATCGCTCAAGGAGGTCATGCTGCCCGGGGGCTTTGAGAAGTTCGAAGATCGGCCATTTGACGCCGATTCTCATCATCAGTTCGCGGATTATCTCAAACTCGTCGACGCCGGTTGCTACGACGTCAGCGTCGTTCCCGTCGACAAGTACGACAAGCCCATCGAGACCTGCACAAAAGCCACCCAACAGGCGGTGCCGGTCTATCCGGGGGAGATGACTGAAATTACACTGATCAGCCAGTGCGAGGGCGCTGAGAAGGGGCTGCTAGACGTGGTGGCGGCCATCAATACGGCGCCGTCACTGGTCGATTTCAAGATCATCGACAACAAGTTTTCGGCCTGTGACAAAGACGAAAAGAAGACGGAAGTCAAAGTCTGCGCCGTGGCCGAAGATCCGGAAAAGGACCCGATGTACTTCAAGTGGGAGCCGGAGCCGAAGGACATCAGCGTCAAGACCGAATTGGGCGAATCGCAGTACGGAGAATGTGCCACCTATAAACTCGGTGAGTCCGTCCAGGACTACAAATTGACGGTCTTCGACAAATTTATCGACGAGTACGGCGACCCGGTTCGCGCCGAGACCTGGTACAAAAATAGCGAAGACTACCCGAGTCCCGGAGACGACAAGCCTCTGATCGAGTCGCGTGCCGAGCAATACTACGATCTTCACGTCAGCTGCGAAGCCAAAGACGAGACCCCGAAATGTCCGAAAGACAAGAAGTACTGGAAGGACAAAAAGGGCGACTGGCCGGTGAGTTCGCCGGGTAAGATCTGTGGTAAAAGCTGGAATAACATCATCACCAAATCGATAAAATCGGAGATGAAGTCCAGCGACAAAGCCTTCTACACACTCGCTCAGCAATACGTCACGGCCCGCCTCAACTACGGCAACGAGGTCGAAGTTCCCAATCACGTGGCGGCGCGGATGTTCATGGCCCGGGGGCTGCTCAAGAAGTGTGGAGCCTTTATCTTACCGCCGGTTCAACTTCTGGCCCACCAGTTGGCAACGAAGCTCGAGAATTTCAACAACGGGCAATACTCGGATTCGGACAAGTGCATGCCTCCGAATAATATCGCCGAGTAATGGAGGGCGATCTCAGCGCGCTGCGCGGGGCCGGTGTGTTGTGTCCGGTGTCGCCGTCAGTGCGTTGTATCGAACGCCAGTAAAAGGGTCTGAACGGGGTTGATCTTCGGTAACGGGTCGCGCTCTAGATGGCGCGACCCGCGCTATTTCTAGGAGCTCGTAACGCACCCCTGGGTTGTGGCGACCAAGTAGTCTTGGGCTGCTCGATTCGCTCGAGCCGCTACACGCAACAGGCTTGTGGGCGGCGAAATGGAGTGAATTAAAGGTCCGGCGGATATCACAGAAGCCGTGAACTGCGTCAAAGCACCCGGATTCGTGGGGGAATCGAACGAAGTGGATATAGTCCGTGATATGCCGCGAAAGGAGTGGGCACAGGAGAGAGTGTGAGCCCGGCGGCGACTGCTGCAGAGGAAGGTATCAAAACAGGAGGCCGCAGAAGGCGACCTCCCTGTCATCGAGGTCA
>CAYUPT010000076.1:0-8292 GCA_964446725.1 uncultured Bradymonadales bacterium
TCGGTGGCCGATTCATCGACCTCCACTTCCCAGCTCAGGTCGTCGGTTCCCGTCAGCTCTGCCGTCGGCGACGAGTCCACGCAGGTCAATTCCACGCTTACCGTCGTCGATGCATTCGCCGGGTCGTTCGTTTCGACATCGAAGCTGTCGCTCAGCGTCTCCTCATTAGAGCCGCAGGTGACCGTCAGGTCCACCGTGTCGCTCTCGCCGCTGACGACCGTCCCCGACACCGGTGTGGCGTCGAGCCAGTCGATGGTTTCCACGATGTCATACGTCAGGTCGTTGTCACCCACGTTGCCGATCTGGAAGCTGTCGGTGGCCGATTCATCGACCTCCACTTCCCAGCTCAGGTCGTCGGTTCCCGTCAACTCCAGCGTCGACGACGTGTCCACGCAGTTCAATTCCACGCTTACCGTCGTCGATGCATTTGCCGGGTCGTTGGTTTCGATATCGAAGCTGTCGCTCAGCGTCTCCTCATCGGAGCCGCAGGTGACCGTCAGGTCTACGTCGTCGCTCTCCCCGCTGACCACAGTACCCGACTCCGGTGTGGCGTCGAGCCAGTCGATGGATTCGACGATGTCATATGTCAGGTCGTTGTCTCCGAGGTTGCCGATCTGGAAGCTGTCGGTGGCCGATTCATCGACCTCCACTTCCCAGCTCAGGTCGTCGGTTCCCGTCAACTCCGCCACTGGCGCCGGGTCGTTGCAGTGCAACTCGACGTCGACATCCATGGTATCCGATGTCGGATCATTGGAATCGATCTGGAAACTATCGCTGAGTGTTTCCGGATCGTCACCGCAGGTAACGGTGAGGTCGAAATCGGTGGTATCTCCGCCGTCGACGGTCGTCGACTCCGGTGAGACATCGAGCCAGTCAATATCTTCGGTGATATCGACGTCCAATCCGAGGTCGCCGTCGTTGGTGACCTGAAATTGGTCGGTCGCCGATTCGTTGATATCGACGGTCCAGGACAACTCATCGGTTCCGCTGACGTCGATTCGCGGATCGTCGTCGCGGGGACCCTTGTCGAGCGTGGCATCGAGCTCAAAATCGCCGGTGGCGCCGGACTGAACCGCATCGCCGACGATGTAATAGGTGCCCTGCTGGTCGAAGGTATGGGACAACTCCTCGAGACCGGGGCCAAATGTCGAGTCGACGCCTTCGACACACTGGGCGGCGGCTCCACTGCCGCATTCACTGGTCAGCCAGACGGCGCCGTCGTAGTCGGTGTCGAAGTCGACGTGGAGTTCGTCGTCGGCCCAGGCTTCCAGGCTGACGAGGACATCCGGTCCGTCACCGTAATAGCCGGTGCAGCTTTGGCCATCTTCGTAGGGATTTAGCGTGTCGGAGAACTCGCCGATTTCATCGCTGATGCTCAGTGAGATGGTATCTCCGTCATCGCTTCCATCTTCATCCATGTCGTGGGTGCGGTGGCAGAGATCGCCTTTCTTGTCGAGGCACTCGCCGTCATCGCATCCGTTGGGACAATCGGTTTCGACCAGCTGGCCCAGATTGGTGCACTGCGTCGCCGTATTGCCGTCGCAGCTGTCGTCCTGTCCGGGGCTGCACTCGCCTTCGAAAAACTCGAAGTCCAGGATGAACTCACCGGAGTTGAAGTCATCGACACCGACGAGACCCAGCGTGTAGGTGCCGCCGGATTCGGAGTAATATTCGATGGCCTCTTCCATGACATCGGAACCGGTAAACAATACCGACTCCGAACATTCGGAACCGTCGGTCACGCAGCCATCGGTGATATAGAGGCCGACGTCGTGAAAGCCGATATCATCGATATCAATGGTGGCATTTACGCGAATCGCCTCTTCGGGCTCCAGGTCGAATTCATAGAAGACGTCGGGGCCTTCGGTGCCGTCTTCGAAGCAACTGCCCTCGTCGCCGCCGAGGTTTTCTTGCTGATCGAAGCGCTCGAAGTCGTCGACGACCTGTCCCGCAGAATCGATGGTGTACGTCGACGGGTCGTTACAGCGGTTATTCGCTTCGTCGGGAGCCCCGCAGGTCTCCTCGTTGTCGGCGCAACTGATGGCGCATGTGGCGACGAGGTTGTACTCCTCGCCTTCGCCGTCACAGGTCTCGAGCACCCCGTCCTGGCAGCGATTGGAATCGGGACGACAATTCGTCTGTGTGATGTCGACGCTCACTGTCACATCGGCCGGGTCGAATCGATCTCCGCTGTCGGCAACGATGTAATAGGTCGCGTCTTCCTCGGCGTAAAATTCGATGGGCTCGCCGTCGAAGGGAATCGAGCCATCCAGACAACGACTGGTGACATTTTGGGTGGCCACCGGACAGTCCTCCAGAAGGTAGAGTCCGGCATCCGGCGAAATGGTATCCAGGTCAATCTGGACAAGGTCATTGGCTTCCACTTCCAGTTCAAAAACGTAGTCCGGACCGACAGGGTCGTTGAAGTTCTCCGTGTCGCCGTCACAGGACAGCGGTGTCAGGTCGTCGCTTCCGTCGGCAAAGGAGGCGGTCACCGAATCTCCATCGCCGATGGGAATGGCGTCCAGACACTGACCGCCGGTGGGATCGACGCAGGCACCATCGTCGCAGGCGCCGTCGCATTCGTAGCGGTCGGGGTAATCGCTTCCGTAACAGTAGTGGATGAAGTCGTCGTCGACACAACCGAGAACATCGCCGGAACTTGCGTCCTCGCACAGCGGAGCGTCAGTGGACATCGACAGTGTGAAGTCGCCTTTCTCGACGTCTTCTTCGACGGCCTGGACGACGACGGTGATCGTTTCATCGCCATTAGCGACGTATTCCGCGTGTTCGGCGACGTCGTCGTTATTGACGGCCTGCTGGCAGCCGCCGGTACTGCAACCGGTGGAAAACCAGATTCCGGCATCGAAGTTCGAGGCCAGACTGGCATTGAGGCGTTGATTATTCTGCAGGTCGACTGTGTAGTAGGCTGTCGGTCCGGCGAATTCCGACTCACCGCTGACGGATTGGTCGATGCAACTGTTGGTATCAAGGACATCGCCGGGGTGAAAATCAAGAATATTGCCGGTGAAGGACTCCGAGGTGTCGGCATCGTATTCAATGGCGTTGTCACACATGGAGTGATCCGCGGGCTCACAGAGTGCTACCGAGGGGTCGTCTTCGTCGTAGCACTCATTGGTGCAGGCCCGGTCGGAATCGGTCTCGAAGTGAGTTCCATAGGTGCTGCACTCGCCGAGTTCACCGTCGGAGCAGACATCTTCGCCGGGGTTACAAATCTGTTCGGAGGCCACGAGATTGGCGGTGGCCGTCAATCCAGCGCCCGCCGCACCGGAGCCTGTATCGCCGACGAAGTAGACGGTTTTGGTCTCATCGGTATCGTTTTCGTACCACAGCGCTCTCATGTAGTCGCCGTCGTCGTTCTGCTCGTAGATGTGACCGTCGGCTTCCACACAGACCGAACTGGCATCACTGCTGCAGCCGTCGAGCATATAGGCGATGGCGTAATCGAGTTCGGTGTACAATTCGAAGACACCGACTTCACCGGGCTCGAGCTCGGTCCCGAAGATGGCGTCCGTGCCGCCGGTCCGGGAGGCGACATCGGCGTCGTCGAGGTCTTCATCGTTGATGCAGCTCGCATCCTCGAGGGTGTAGTTGTTGGCGTATTCCTGCCAGGGGATCTCCCAGGTCGTAAGCTCATTGCCGTCGGGCATCAGCGGTGCGTTGCACGTCTCGCCCTGCGGGGACTGACAGAAGGCGTCGTCGCCTTCTTCGATGCAGCCCTCGGTGCAAAATGGAGTCTGTTCGGTGGTGCCATCATCGCTGCAGACGACCAGAAAGTCGCCGTCGCATTCGCGATTGCCCGGATCACAGACCTGATCGAGCTCACATGAGACAGTCAGCGTCTCGGAGTCGTGGACGCAGAGTTCTTCGCCCTCACAGCCACACACCTCGTCTCGGGGCATACATTCGTTGTCGACGCACTTCGAATCCTCGGTGCACTGAGAAAGGGCATCACAATAATCGGCGTCAACACATTCTCCGTCGGCACCGGCCGACGGGTCGCAGATGCCGCGCTGGCCACCGCAGTCTTGGAGCTGACAGATAAACTCTTCGGGCACGCAGGTGCCGTCGTGGCAATACGGCGGCTGCGAGCCGCCACAGTCGGCATCGCTCTGGCATTGCGCCGGGTCTTGATCGGTGCAATTGCCATCGTCGTCGCAAAACGGAGTATCGCCGAAGCAATCATCGTCGGCGTTTTGACAGGCATTCAAGGCGTTGCATTCACCCTGGACGCAGTACGGCGTATCGCCGTCGCAGTTGTCGTCGGTCATGCACTCGACGCATTGGGGCTCTTCGATGTTCTCGAAATGCTCGGTGCAAAACGGCTCCCCGTCTTCCTCGGAGCAATCCCCATCTGCTTCGCATTCATATTCGGTCTGCTGGTTGGGATCTTCTTCTGGATCTTCCTCCCCGCAACCAATCGTCCCAAATACGAAGGCGAGGCCAACTATTGCTAGGCACTGTCGCCAATGTGTCGCCATGACTTCCATCCTGTGTGGCAGATTTTCGTCGTACAGAATTCACTCGCTCGGCAGCCTCGACCCTGCGCCGCGTCTACGAAGCATTAGGAATAATCAATTCCGGCCAATGTCGTCGCAACAACGACGAGCTAAACCGATCACCTACAGACTGGTTGATTTCGGGTTCCAATGTCAAGGAAATACTAATCGACGCCGTCGGTCGCCCCGATCGACAGGTGGGGACGTGCAAGACCGACGGCGTCGAATGTGGCGCGGCAATGTCGCTTACTTACTGAAGTGGCTCGCCGTAGAGGCGTTCCTCGACGATCCGGTTGGCCACCAGATTCGTCGACAGATTTTCCCGATCGGCGCGCTCGAGAATCTCCAGGACCGTATCGTAGATTCGCGAAGCCTTTTTGCGGGCCGTCTGAGCGTCGTAACCGCGGTACTCCTGGGCGACATTGATCAATCCACCGGCATTGACCGCGTAGTCCGGGCCGTACAAAATCCCCCGCTCGCGAAGGGCGACGCCGTGGCGGGCCTCGGCGAGCTGGTTGTTGGCAGAGCCGGCGACGATATCGCACTGCAACTGGTCGATGGTGTCGTCATTGATCGCCCCGCCCATTGCGCAGGGAGCGAAAATATCGCAGTCGACGCCGTAAATCTGATCGGGCTCGACGCGCGCTGCCCCGAATTCGTCGACACATCGGTTGACGGCGTCGTCGTCGATGTCGGCGACCGTCAAGTCGCAGCCCAGCTCGTGGAGTTCTTCGGCGAGATAATAGCCGACGGAACCGACGCCCTGGATGGCGACGTGGAGTCCATCGAGATCATCTCGGCCCCACTCAAACTGGGCGGCCGCTTCGATGCCCCGGCGCACCCCGAAGGCCGTAAACGGCGACGGATCGCCGCTGCTTCCGGCATCCGGGTCGTAGCCCAGAACATGATCGGTCTGCTCGTGGATGACATTCATATCCTCCACGCGGGTCCCGACATCTTCGGAGGTAATGTACTGGCCGCCGAGGCTGTCGACGAATTGTCCAAAACGCGCAAAGAGGGCGCGGCGCGTCGACTCGTCGAGATTCGGGGGCTTGATGATCACGGACTTGCCACCGCCGTGCGGCAGGTTACTGATCGCCGCCTTGTAGGACATGCCGCGTCCCAGCCGCAACGCGTCGCGGATGGCGGCATCGCTGTCGGAGTAGTCGTAGAGGCGGCAGCCACCGATCGCCGGTCCCAGCTCCAGGCTGTGAATGGCGACAATGGCGCTGAGACCCGTCTTCGGGTCGTGTTTGAGGTGAACATCGCCGTAGTATAAATCGTTTGCGGCGTCGAAAAAATCCACAGGGGCCTCCTGTACGAGGAATCGAGATACGGGCCTATCACGCGTCGTGTCGAAGCGGGCCGCACGGGTCGAGCCAAGAGCAACGTCGAGTGCCTTATAGTCAGTGGACGGTGGTTGCGCAAGCGGGCCCAAAATGACGCTCCGCGTCAATAATGGCGGGCTTGCGCGCCGCGATCGGCACAGCCGTAAGAATGCGTAAATGACGGGGTTGGACCCTTGAATTGAACCGACACTGCGTCGACGTTTAGCCGGCGGTCCCGCCGGTCCATCCGATGCGCCGTTCGTCTCATTTTGATGGGGGACGCAGTCGTCGAGTACAGCGCGTGCTCGAATTCACCGACACCACGCGATCACGTTCGGTTCAACGGAGAACTTCAATGGCGACAACTGTCCTCTGCAACCAGTGTGGAACGCGAAATCGGGCGGCCCTCGGCCACTGCCGCCGCTGCAACGCAACACTTGGAGACGGCGATGCGACAGCACACACCACTGCCCGCGGCACCCCGACGTCGGAGGTCGTCGCCGACCGCTGGGTTGTCGCCGGTGACCTCGACGACATGTCGGCTCATTGGCTCGCCGGCCGCGACACCGTCAGCGCCGATCCAGTACTCATCTGCAGACTCCGGCTTCGCGATGGTTTGGGCCTGAACTCGATGCAGCTCTTCGATCTGGCCAATCGCCGACAGGACGTCGCCGGAGTGGGTCTACTGGAGCTTTGCGGCGTCAGCGAATACGGCGACGGCATCGTATTGGTCTTTCCGAAAAGGCCGGGCCGGCCGCTGTCGACGGCGATCGGCGGCAGTGCCCTTCCACTGACCGTAGCCCTGGGGATCATCGATCGTGTCGTCGACGGCATCGACAGCCTCCACGATGCCGGCCTGGTCTGCCACCGGCTGGGCGCCGATTCGATCTGGCTGGACACCGGCGGCGACGGAGCGATGCCCCACGCCGCCATCGGCGGCGCGGTGCGCGCGGCCACGTCGGAACTAAGAGCCGACGACTACCGAATTTGCGCCCACCTGCTGGCGGCCATGCTCCTGGACCAACAATGCCACGTCGACGCCCCGGCCGGCCAGACCATCGGGCGCGCTCTCTGTGATGTCGAAGACCGCCAGGGCCAACAGGTGGCCACGAGCATGCAGCGACTCTTCGATATCCTGGTGCGGAGCCACAACGCCAATGTCCGTCGCGGCGGCGATATCGGCTCCGTCATCGATGGTATTGTGGAGTCCACGACATCGACGATGGTCGGCATCCCCGGCGGCGGCTTCCAGCGCGGAAGCCGTCCCGGCGACCCCGGCCACCGGCCCGAACAGGCGCCGGTCCGCACGGTCGACGTCGCCCCCTTTTTCATCGATCGCACCCCGGTGACCGCCGCTCAATTCCAGCGATTTCTGGAGGCTACCGGCCACCGTCGACCGCCGGGCTGGTCGACATTTAACGACCCGCAGCAGGCGCCGCACCGGCCCGTCGTCTATGTCAACTGGCATGAAGCCCGGGCCTACGCCTGGTGGTGCGGAAAACAACTGCCCACCGAGGCCCAGTGGGAAAAGGCGGCCCGCGGCCCCGATCGCCGGCCCTACCCCTGGGGCGATGCGCCTCCCGACAGCCGGCGCGCCTGGTACGGCGAGCGCAGCGAGCCGCGACCGGTGGCGACATTGCCCGACGGAACAAGCCCCTACGGCGTACTGGGCATGGCGGGCAATGTCTTTGAATGGGTCGCCGACTGGTTTGATCCCGACTACTACCAGCGGGCACCGAACACCGCCCCCCAGGGACCGCCGACGGGGTCCCGAAGGGTGTTGCGCGGCGGCTCGTACGCCCATCCCGCATTCGCGCTGCACTGCGCAACGCGGGGGCGCTACCGACCGGATGCCCGCCGCGCCAATCACTCCTTTCGCTGCGTCTGGTCCCCCGATCGGTGATCGCGCGACCACGCCGCCGGCCCCCCGGCCGCGACCTACAACAGATTGGCCGCCATCTCCGCAAGCCGCGAGCGCTCACCTTCAAATAGCGAGATCGTCGCCGCCAGCGACTGGTCCTTGAATTTATTGACCACGTAGGTCAGCCCGTTGGACTCGCTGTCGACGTAGGGATTATCGATCTGGTAGGGATCACCGGTCAGCACGATTTTGGTCCCCTCTCCGACGCGGGTCAAAATCGTCTTGACTTCGTGGGGCGTCAGATTCTGAGCCTCGTCGACGATCATAAATAGATTGGGAAGCGATCGGCCGCGAATATAGGTCAGTGGCTCGATTTCGATGATGCCCATCGAGCGCAACTCGTCGGCGCCGCTGCCGGCCCGCCGATCGGCATGGCTGATGCCCATCAGATACTCCACATTGTCAAAAATCGGACGCATCCAGGGATCGAGCTTCTCCTCGACGGTCCCCGGCAGATAACCTATGTCGCGGCCCATCGGAAAGATCGGACGGCTGACGACCAATTTGAGGTACTCTTGCTCCT
>CAYUPT010000076.1:8302-11233 GCA_964446725.1 uncultured Bradymonadales bacterium
TCACCTTCTGGAGACCGGAGGCAATGGCCATCAGCGTCTTGCCCGTCCCGGCCTTGCCGATCAATGTGACCAGCTCGATCGAATCATCGACCAGAGCATCGAGCGCAAAGGCCTGCTCTTTGTTGCGCGGCCCGATGCCCCACACCTTGTCGTGGACCCCGCTGAGGGGTCGAATAATGCCGGAATCGTCGTCGTCATCACCGTCCGGAAGCTGGAGTCGCCCCAGTGAGTTTTGCGGACCGTCTTCCCGGCGAAGCCACACGTATTCATTGGGATGAAAGTGATGACCCCGCCCCCGGTCATCGGAACTTCGGCGCTGTTCGAGGTCGTCGATATCGACCTCGATTTCTCCTCGATCGTGGAGTTCGTTAATCCAGTCGTTGGGCACCCGAAACTCCGAGGCCCCGGGATACAACTCCTTGATCGAGGCCAGATCCTCTTCCTCGTAGTTTTCGGCGTCCAACCCCAGGACGTCGGCGCGCACCCGCAGATTGACATCCTTCGATATCAAAATGCAGGGCACATCGGGCTCTCGGCTCTGGACATCGAGAGCGGTGCTCAAAATGAGATTATCCTTCTTTTCGGAGTGCAAAAAGCGCGACACGTCCTCGTCTTCGGAGGCAAACGACACCTTTAGGACACCGCCCCCGTCGAGCTCGACGCCGTCGCGCAGACTTCCCCGGGAGCGATATTTATCGAGGATGCGACTGACCTCCCGGGCATTTCGGCCCAGCTCGGACATCTCGCGCTTGAAGGTATCGACTTCCTCGATGACATAGATCGGGATGACGACCGTATTGTCCTGGAATCGAAAGATCGCCCGCGGGTCGTGGAGAAGGACGTTGGTGTCGATGACGAAATTCTTGTTCATGACGCCTCGCATCGCTGAGAAGACAGGATCCGTCGAAAAAACAAACCATCACCGCATCACGCAGCGGCCCCCGAGGAGTTGATATTGCGATAGACCGAGACCTGATCGCGTCCGTTCTCCTTGGAGTGGTACAGCGCCTGATCGGCGAGATCGACGAGCGTATGAGGCTCGTCGCTGTCCCAGGGGCCAACGGCGACGCCGAGGCTGATGGTACACTGCAACAATCCCTGGTCGGTCTCGAATTCCAGTGCGGCAATCGCCTTGCGCAGCCTCTCGGCGACCAGGCGGGCACCGTCGAGATCGGTGTCCTCCAGAATCATGACAAATTCCTCGCCACCGTAGCGCGCCGGAACATCGATCTCGCGCATCTGCTCCGAAAAGACCCGACCGACCTGGCGCAATACTTCGTCGCCCACCGGGTGGCCGTAGGTGTCGTTGACCGACTTGAAATGATCGATATCCGTCAAAATGAGTCCAAAGGTGCGACCGGCCCGTTTGTGTCGGGCCATCGTCTCTTCGAGCTTGGTCTGGAAGTGGCGGCGATTGGCCAGTCCCGTCAGTCCGTCGAATTTGGCCATGGTCTCCATCTCTTCGTACATCCGCGCATTCTGGAGGGTCACGGCGATCTGATTGGCCACCACCTCGAGCATCTCCCGGCGCTCGGTGGGAAATTGTTCGGCCTCTCGATGGCCTACAATCATTGTGCCCACCGCTTTGTCTTGGGCAATCAATGGAAGGACGACGAGACTCTCGAGCTGCGAAAAATCCTGCTCTTCGGTCAGCACACAGGCCTGTCGCTCCCGGAGCTGCCCACCGACCGGAAGGTAGTGTCGATTGCGAACGACCATCGACGCCAGCCCCTGATTGGACTCGAAATCGACGTCGTTCCAGTCGCCGGGTGTCGACGCCGCTTGGCCGTCGACCTCCATGACGCGGTGTCGGTCCGATTCCTCGTCGTACAGAGCGATAGCCGCAAAGTCGTAGGCCGCAATCTGGCGGACGCTGTCCAGCCCCACCTCGTAGACCTGCTCGGGAGTGAGCACTCCGTTGAGCTGGCGACTGGCCTCGTAGAAGCGCCCGACCTCAAAGCGCGTCTGCTCGATGGAGGCTACCATCCGCTCATTTTCGACGGCGCGCATGACGTATTCGGCGGCGTCTTCGACGATGTCCTGCTCGCCGTCATCAAAGCCCGAACCGTCGCACCGGTCGACACACAACACGCCGCGCAGGTGTCCCTCTTCGATGACCGGAACGCCCAAGAATTCAGAGACCGCCGGGGCATCTCGATAGTAGGCGAGTCCCCGAAAATCAGAGCGCAGATCGGAGAGCCGCATCGCTTCGCGCTGGCGGGTGATCCCGCCGATGACGCCGCCGGCCGGATCGACGCCGCCTTCGACGATGTCGTCGCTGTCGCTGATCAATTCCTTGATGTGCAGCCTCTCATTGGCCACATCGAACCACAGTAAAATCACAGTGTGGGCGTCCAGTGCGGTCTTGACCATCTCCAGGGTCACAAAAATGGTGTGGTGGACGGCCTCCACGGCGTCGCGCACGATCAGCTCCTGGGCCTCGTTGCGGTCTACCGGACTTTCGGCGCGACCGGCGTGGATGAGTCGAAACTCCCGGGCCTCCTCCAGAAGTCGACGCCGCTCCTTTTCGACCTCCCGTTCGTATTTTCGGCGCCGCCGCGCAGCCCGCCGACCGACAACCGCCCAGGCCAGGGTGCCGACGGCGGCGATCAGGCCCAACCGCGTCGCCACCAACCCGGTGTCCACTCCGGCCATCGATTCCACGGGAGCAAAGCCCAGCGACGTCGTCGACGCCGTCCCCAGCCAGTGGGTGGCGGCCTCGACGCCGATCACCGTCGCCACCGCTCCCAGCCCGACCCGTCCCGGCGCCGTACTCACCACCCAGAAGACCACCAGCAACACTAGGCCGTACAACTCCAGGCCCGCCCCCAGCGCCCAGCGGGCGGCGATCAACGCCGCCGCCATCATCAACAGCGCCTCTCCGAGCGTCGTCACCGCCGACTCCGAGCTTTGGCGGCGCCGTACCAGCGA
>CAYUPT010000077.1:0-11209 GCA_964446725.1 uncultured Bradymonadales bacterium
GCGTCGGCGTTGTTCAGCCGACGCTCGGTGGGGCGTCTCCAGCTGCCTCACTCCTGCAACACCACGCTCCTCCCCGAAGCCGACTCGCCGCTGGCGAGTTGGCGCCTCGATCGGGGAGGTGGGCGTCGGCGTTGTTCAGCCGACGCTCGGTGGGGCGTCTCCAGCTACCTCCACCTTACAGCCGTTGCCGCCCGTCGCCGTCCGGAAAGTGCTCGTAAAAGTCGTCGAAGAAATCGCGCTGCGTCGGCTCCGGCTCGGTGGGAAGTCGGCGGGCGATCTCGCGTCTCCACGCCGGGATGCGGGGGATGACGATCGACGTCGCCGTGGCCAGTCCGGCGGCGCCGAAGGCGGTGGTCAGCCCCACCGGTCCCAGCGGTCGGCAGCCCAGAAGCTGGCTTACGCCCGGGGTCTCGATGAGCGCCAGCAATCCGGCCGTCGAACCCAGGCTGGCGGCCCACACCGGGGCGCTGGGCGTGGCGGAGGTCAACGTCTGGCCGAGCTGGGAGGTGACGACGGTGAGCAGGCCGATGGTGGAGGCCCGCTTTTTCTGGAAGCTGTAGCGGGCGAAAAGCCAGGCCAGAAACGCCGATCCGCCGGTGATGCCGGCCCGCCAGGCGATATCGCGCTCCAGCGACTCGCCCAGCGACTCCTCGGGGCCCTCGTGCAGCAGGTCTTCGGGCGAGACATCGGGCGGCGGCCGCAGGGCGATAGCCAGTGCGGGCGCGACGTCGGTAAAGAGATTGACGAGCAGCAGCTGGCGGGCGTTTAGGGCGGGAATGGTCTTGACGACGCCACTTCCGAGCATGAACAGGATTTCGCCGAGGTTGCCGCCGATGAGAATCGAGACCGCGTCGCGCACCGAACGCCACATGGCGCGGCCCTCGACGACGGCGTCGACGATGGTCTCCACGCGGGCATCGGAGACCACCAGATCGGCGGCGTCTCGGGCGGCCGTCGAGGCATCTGCGCCGAGTGCAATGCCGGCGTCGGCGAGTCGGATGGCGGCGGCGTCATTGCCGCCGTCGCCGGTCATGGCCACCGCCCGTCCGGCCTCCTGGAGGGCCTCGACGATCCGCACCTTATGGGCCGGCGTCATGCGGGCGATGACGGTGGCGTCGGCGAGGGCGTCGGCCAATTGTGCGTCGTCCATCACCGCAATCTGGTCGCCGGTCAACACGCTGCCGATATCGAGTCCGACGTCGCGGGCGATGCGCCGGGCGGTCTCCGGGTGGTCGCCGGTGAGCATCATCAACGAGACGCCGGCGGAGTGCAGCGATTTGACGGCCTCTTTGGCCCGCGGGCGAATGGGGTCACTCAACGTGACGAAGCCGTAAAAGGTCAGTCCCTGGATGTCGTCGGGCTCGATGCCGTCGTCGGCATCGCCGCGAAAGCGGCGGCCGGCGACGGCGAGCAGCCGCAGGCCGTCGCCGGCGAGCGCCTGGGCCCGCTCGAGGAATTCGCGGCGCCGGGTCTTACTCAAATTCGCCCAGGCTCCGTCGCGACGCCATCCCGAGCAGCGCTTGAGGACCTCTTCGGGACTGCCTTTGACGGCGAGTCGCTTTCGACCACCGTCGCGCCCGAGTACGGCGTGAAAGGCGAGTTCGGTGCGAAAGGGAATCTCGTCGTCGATGCTCCAGTCGCCGACGTCGACATCGGCATTGCGAGCGCCGTCGACGATCGCCTGGTCGGTGGCGTGGGGCAGGACGCCGCCGTTGGAAGTGTAGGGAGTGGCTCGAAGGGCAGTCTCGAAGACCGCGCGGTGAGACTCGTCCCAGTCGGAGGGCCGGGCCATGGAGTGACCGTCGAAAATCCCGTCCAGTTGCAGTGTTCCCTCGGTGAGCGTGCCCGTCTTGTCGATGCAGAGGACGTCGGCGCGACCGATGGCCTCCATGGCCCGCGGATTCTGGACGATGACATTGCGATCGGAGAGCCGTCTTGCGGCGGCCAACTGGGCAGTCGTCGCCAGCAGTGGCAAGCCCTCGGGGACGGCACCGACGGCGAGGTTGACGGCGGGACCGACGAGTTCCTCGAGTTCGCGGCGCCGAAAGACGCCGAGGCTCATCAGCAGGCCGCCGACGGCACTGACGAAGGGCAGCGTCATATCGGAAAAGCCCTTGAGGCGGGCCTCGACGCCCTCTGCGACGTCGCTCTGGCGGCCGATCCAGCGCGAGCGCTGAATCTCGGTGGCCGTACCGGTGGCGACGACGACGGCCTCCACAAAGCCGGCGACGATGGCCGTGCCGTCGTACAGCATCGACGTCCGATCCGAGGGCAATGTCGAAAAGCTCGGATCGGCGCTCTTGGTCACCGGAAGCGACTCCCCGGTCAGGCTCGACTCGTCGACTTCCAGTTGTTCGGCGTCGACGATGCGGCAATCGGCGGGCACCACATCGCCGTGTTCGAGGCGAATGACGTCGCCGACGACGATATTGTCGGTGGCCACCAACTGCCACTGACCGTCGCGGCGCACATCGATTTCGATGACCTCTCGGTTGGCCATCTTTTCGATCGATTCCTCGGCCTTAAAGCGCTCGAGGCCGCCGACCAATCCGTTAAAGGCGATGACGGCGCCCACAATGCCGGCATCGGTGATGGAACCGACGATCGCCGACACCGCGGCGCCTCCGGCGAGCACCGGGGTCAGCGGATTGGCCAATTCTCGTCCCACGGAGCGCAATGCCCGCCAGTGACGGGCGAGCTCCTCGACATCGTCGCCTCGCTCATCGATATCGATGCTATGGAGGCCGTCGACGCCGGAGCCCAGGCGCTGGAAGACGTCGTCGACGCGGAGTCGATGCCAGGGCACGGGCTGTTGGTCCGGAGGATCGACGCGGCGCTCGAGCCGGCGGGCCCGGAAACTGCCGTAGATCAGGGCGATAAGCGATGCGGCGTTGACGGCGAGCATCACCCTGCCGGGCCGCGCCTTGTCGAGGCCCTGGATGGCGGACAACGCGCCGATGCCGGCCCCGCTTCCCGCAAAAAGAGCGCAGCGCTCCGAGACATTGCGGGCCTCGGCGATGGCCTCCACAAAAAATGTGGCGTCTTCCAGCTCGTCGCCGGCAATAACATCGGCGCCCCAGGGCACGGAGGCGCCGCGGATGGTAAATCCGAGGCTGATATCGGCGACATCCATCGCCTTCGACGGACCGGCGCCGAGGTAGGCGACGACCTGATGGTCGCGCTGGATGTGGCGAATAAAGCGGTGGATGCCCTCTCGCTGTTTGACGCGATGCGGTCCAAATTCGCGCACCGTCTCCTTGTCATCGCTGACGATGATCAGCTCCAGGCCGTGTTCGTGGATGGCATCGATGAACATCCGCGAGGCGCGATCAGTGAGCACGCGCAGTGAAAATAAGGCCCGCGGCTCGCCGTCGTTCCACAGCGCCAGCAGGTCGCCGCGAGCTCCCTTCGAGCGCAGTTGCGCCGTCCATTTTTCGGGGATCTGGCTGTCATCGGCGGGCTTGAGCGTCCATCCATCACCGCTCTGCTCGAGCTCCGGATGCAGCGGATCGAGGAGGTCTTCGGCGCGCTTGAAGGCGGCGACGGCGTCGGTGTCGGCGCCGCAGGCGATGCGGTCGAGGCGATATCGATCGGTGACCAAGAGATCGGCGTCGACGACGACACAGTCGATGCGATCCATGCGGCGCAGCGCCTCGGGATCCATGACGATCATGTGTCGATCGGCAAAGACGCTGGTCAACTGGGCGCAGTAGGCGTCGCGCCCGTAGCGCCCCGGCTTGGGGAGGGCATCGAGAAGCGGGGTGACCGCACTCTCGAGTTCCTGGGTATCGGCGAGTCCGACGATGAACCCGCCGAGCGACATATTCCAGGCGTCATCGGCGTATTCCTCGATCGGTCCGTCGGGAATCGGAATCGGGCGCTCCCGCTGTTGGCGGCGCACGGCCTTCGCGCTTTCGGGGTGTGTACACAGGTCGGCTTCGCGACTTCTCCATCCGCGGCGGCGCTCGACGACCTCCAGAAATTGCGAGACCTGGTAGACGCAATCCAGCGCCGGTCCAATCGGTCCCGAACCCAGCCCCTGAATCAGCGGATTGGTCAGGCCAATCCAGGTCTCGGCCTTGGACTTGCCGAACTTGTCGACCACCATCTGCCGGATGTGGGGAACATTGTCGACGACGGACATCATGGCCGCAAAATCAAAGGGATGGCGCCCCGGTTTGCGGCGGAGAATTTTCATCAACACCCCGGCACCGGCGCCGACGAAGGCCGACGCCACGCTGGCAATGCCGCGCACGATCGGTTCGTCGTCGCCGGGATGGTCGGGGCGCTCCTGATGGTATTCGCCGTCGTCGAAGCTGTAGCGATCCTCGATATCTTCGACGACGTCCAGAATCGCCTGCTTATCGCCTCGAGCTTCGTCCCAGGCGACGATCATCCGGCCCGTCGCACCGTTGGCGCGGGCCCAGATGACGCCGTCGACGGCCTCCAATTCACTGCGGAGCGTCCACGTGTAGTCGTCGTATTCCTCTTCGTCGAGGTGCGGCAATTCGACGTGGAGTTTCCCGGGTTTTGACCACAACCGGCGCTCGACGACGCGAAATAGATTGTTGGCGGCATCCAGACCGCGGTCGGGCACAAAATCAGTAATATTCATCGAAGCCGGCAGGGTGAAAGTCGTCACATTGATGTCGGAAACGCGAAATTAACCATCGCTCCCCCGGCGTCATGTGACAATTGTAATGCGTGCAGTCCTCAAGTTATTCGACTGTTCGATACGTCGCAACCGATAAGGCATGGTGAACGCAGACTTCGGCGGCGCGGAAACGGCGCTCACACCGCACCGCCAAAAGCTTATACTGGCAGAACCATCGACAGATAGCACAGCCCGCTGTCGGAGCTTCGACCGCGGTAGATGGGCTCGAAGCCGTAGGTCTCGTACAGACCGAGGGCGTCGTCCTGTTCGGAGACATCGACGCGAACCCGCCCGAAACCGCCGTGACGGGCGCGCTTGATGCAATCGTCGATCAATGGAAGCTCCAATTCCCGGTCCTCCATCCCCGGCAAGACGCCGATTTTCGACAAATAGAAGTCGTGGGCTTCGACGGGTGCAAAGAGATCGTCGAGATCGTCCATCCGGGCCCGCAGATCGGAGTAGCTGTGGTCGTTCATGGTGCGCGCCAGATCGAGGAGATCGGCCTGGCGGCATCCAGCCAATTCACTGCCGGCCAACGCGATATAGCCGCCGGCGATGCGGTCGTCGGCCACGGCGAGCCGGGTGCGGCGAAGTGATAGCTCCGACGAGCGGCGGTTGAGCCATTGCTCGAGAATAGCCTCCGTATCGGTGCCCTCCAAAAACACATCGTAGTAGGGGCGTCCGGCCTCGCGCACCCAGGGGATGATATCGTCGAATTTCTGATCGACGTCCGGCGTCTTATGACCCCAGACGATCTGAACCTGTCGTTTATTGGTCGTCATCGAAAACCTCCAGAATTACGAACATGAAGTTCCGAAGCGCTGCGCTCCGGTCGAATGCGGCGCGAGCCATGGGCGTCAACATTTGGCGGGCTTCTCGCCCTGCGACATTTCATCGTGGTTCCTAGCGTGACTGAGAGCGCGGTTGATCGTCGCGCGAGCTGTGTTCGAGCAGGGCCGCCGGATCGCGCCGGAGGACCTCGGTGGCGGTGCAGACAAAGTCGCGGGCTCGACAACTCTCGACGATACTGGTGCCCAGGCCGACGCGCTCGATCTGATCGGCGTCGTCCAACACCCGATGGACCGGCCCCAGACACATCTGGGGCTCGCGGCCGTTTTCCCCGCAGTAGGTGTGGAAGCTGCGCATGGTCTCGATGCCGTCGTCGATGTAGCGCCCCCGGCAGATCATCCACCGCCGATAGGGCACCCCGACGCGCTCTTCGGCCCATCGCGTCAGACAGGTCGCCTCGATGGTACAGCCGAAGCTCAGGACTTTGGCGTCGTAGTCGACCAGGGCATCAAAGGGGCTTCCCTGGCCGAAGCCGCTGGGCGTATCGCGCCCGGTGATCGCCTCCGACAAAGGCCCCTCGGCGGCCACGGAGTGCAGGGCGTGCGGCGAACGCCTCGACCGCGGAAGCAGCCGGATGTACTCCGAGAAACTTCCGGTGCCCGTCGACGGCGTAAATTGGCGCTCGAAGGTCTCGCCGCGGCGAAAGGCGTCGAAAAATGTGGGCACCACCACCGTTCCCTGGCGGCCGATAATTCGCCGAAGCGCCGAGTACAGCCGCGACGAAATTTCGACCAGTGGGCAGTCGACAATTCTGCCCGGTGCGTACAGCGCGGTATGGACGAGGACCAGATCGCCCGATTCGAGTCCAGTGGCGGCCAGAGCGCGCCGGAGTGCGTCGCGAGTATAGCGCTTCACGTTAAGACCTCCCGGTGTTCAAGAAGTTGTTGCATGGCTTGACGATCCAATTTGCCTCGGTGATTGGTCGGAAGTTCGTCGATGCCGATGAGGCGGTCGGGCACCATCGAATGGGGCAATTTTCGGCGGCAATCGGCCAGAAGCCGGCAGTCGTCGATGGGCTCGTCGGTGGCGACCAGGCCGACCAGTCCGTAGACGCCGGTGTCATCGCGGGGCCATCCGACGGCGCAGGCCAATTCGTGGCCGCAGGCCTGGCGCAGTACGCGGTCGACCTCCGGCAACTCGACGTGGTGTCCCCCCAATTTGATCTGCTCGTCGAGTCGGCCCACAAAGTGCAGCCGCCCCTGCTCGTCGCGCTCGACGCAGTCGCCGGTGCGAAACCAGGTGCGCGCCGGGCCGTCGACGGCGCGCTCGACAAAGTGGCGCGACGTCTCCTCGGGGCTCGACCAGTAGCCGTCGGTGACCTGGGGGCCGCTGATCCACAACTCGCCGCGGCCGCCGGGGCCGACGGGCCGGCCGGCGTCGTCGACGACACAGACCGTCTGGTCGTCGAAGGGCTCGCCAAGGGAGACAACCCCGCGCCGATACTGCTCGACGTCGCCGGGCCGAAAGCGGTGGCTCGTCACGGCGATCGTCGCTTCGGTGGGGCCGTACAGATTGATGATCGAACTATCGGGGGCGGCCTGTGACCAGGCGGTGGCCACCGACGCCGGAAGCGGCTCGCCGCAAAACAGGGTGCGACGAAGCGAGCCCAGATTGTTGTCGCCCAATTCGCCGCGCCGCTTCATTGCCATCGCCATCGTCGGCACCGAAAACCAGCGCGTCAGCCGGTGGCGACGGATAAACTGAGCGGGCGTCATCTGGCGCGACGACGACCAGGCCACCAGGGCCGCCCCGTTCGACCAGGTCGTAAACATGTCGTGAATCGACAGATCGAAGGTCAGCGGAAAGGTATGCGAGCAGCGGTCTTCGGGGGTCACCGAGAAGCGCTCGTCGACGGCGTCGAGATAGGCACAGACATTGGCGTGGGAGACGGGCACCCCGCGGCGGACCCCGGTGCTCCCGGAGGTATACGACAGATAGGCCGTCGACTGCGGGGCCGTCGTCGAGACCACCGGCCAGCAGCGTGCCGGCATATCGGAGGCCGTCTGGTAGCGGTGGCGCCGGTGACGCGCTGTGAGGCCCCGCAATTGGCCATCGGCCTCGGGAGCGATGATCGCCAGTGGGCGGCGGACGCTGTGGAGCAAGTTGTCGAGGCGATCCAGGGCCTCGACGCCGACGACCAGCGTATCGATGCCGGCGTGATCGACGATGGCCTCGATCTGGCGCGGCGGATAGGCGGGGTCGATGGGTACAAATCCACGCCCGGCGGCCAAAATCGCCAGGACTCCGGCGTAGGCCGTCAGGCTCTCGGAGGCCATCAATCCCACCAGTCGATGCTGGGACAACCCCCCTTCGGCGATCGCCCCGGCAATACGGCCCGACTGGCCACTCAATTGTTGATACGTCCAGCGCTGCCCGTTGAGGTGCAGCGCCGTTCGATGCGGAACATTCTGCACCGAATCGGCGAATCCGCCCAATAGCGATGACATGGTTCCCCCCATGATACGAGTTGTGATACCTGCGGTACAGAAGTTGATCACCGACAGCTGGCATGTCGAGCAGACAACGTGATCTGACCCTCGAAACCGATCGCCACAGCCGCCGTCAACTCGGCGCAAGCAGGCGGCGCAGACTTGCCGTCGCCGCGACTTCGCCGCATGTTATAGCCATCTCGACGACAGGCACCGAATCACAATGCTGCTCACAGGCGACGAGTCACCGATGAATATCACCGAAACCGATCTACCCGGCGTCCACCTGATTGAACCCGACGTCTACGGCGACGAGCGGGGCTTTTTTTTGGAGACCTTTCGCCGCGACGAATTCGACGACATCGACCGGTCAGTCCAATTCGTCCAGCACAACCAGTCGCGCTCGCAGCGCGGTGTGCTGCGGGGATTGCACTACCAGCTCGTCCAGCCCCAGGGGAAATTGGTGCGCTGTAGCCGGGGCGCGATCTTCGATGTCGCCGTCGACATCCGCCCTGGGTCGCCGACCTTCGGCCAATGGACCGGCGCCCGACTGGACGACGATCGCCACCGCCAGTTGTACGTGCCCCCCGATTTCGCCCACGGCTTTTTGGTGCTGTCGAAGACGGCGGACGTCGTCTACAAATGCACCGACTACTACCACCCGGACTCCGAGGCCGGCATCGCCTGGGACGACCGGGACATCGGCATCGACTGGCCCATCGACAACCTGGACGCCGACGAGCCGACGCTATCCGATAAAGACCGCGCGCTGCCGACGCTGGCCGACCAGAACGACGACAAATTGCCCCGCTACGAATCTCCGTAATCTCCGTGAGCGCCACCTTCGATGACGCCTCTGGTCTCCGTCACCATACCGACCTATCGGGCCACCGACACGCTGGCGGTGGCCCTGGCCTCGCTTCGGGCACAGACCGTCGACGACTGGGAGTGCATCGTCGTCGACGACGGCTCACCGAAGCCGGCGAAGCCGGTGGTCGAGGCCTTCGACGACCGGCGCATTCGACTCCACACCTTCCAGACCAACCGCGGCCGGCCGACGGCCCGCCAAAAGGCCATCGACATCGCCTGTGGCGACTACATCGCCATGCTCGACGCCGACGACTGGTACTACCCCGATAAACTGGAGACGCAACTCGAGATCATCAGCGGCGACCCCGCATTGGCGGCCGTCAGCACAGCGATGGCCGTCGTCGACGACGACTGTCGGCTGCGGGGAAAACGCACCTTCAGCGACGACGCCGTCGACGTCCGCATCGGCGACCGCCGGCGACCGCCGCGCATCGGCTTTTCTCCGACATTATTTCGCGGCGACGTCGCCCGCAGCGCGCGCTTCGATCCGCGACTTCGCCGCGCCGAAGATCCCGATTTTTTGATGAAGGTTCTGGGGGGCCGACGGTTTGCGGTCACCCGGCGCATCACCTACGCCTACCGCGAGGTCTTCTCGAAGCAGGCCATCGACGAGGCGCTTGTCGCCTTTCGATGCCAGCGCACCACCTTCGGCGACCGACTGTTGTCGGCGCCACTTCGCTTCGGCGGCCAGTATCTGTGGAGTCTCGTCAAGACCGGCATCTACCGCATCGCCCGGGCCACCGGCGGCGGACGGTGGCTCTTTGAGCGCCGCAACCGGGCGGTCACCGACGGCGAACGACAGACCTTCGAGCGCCACCGCCGCACCGTCTTCGACCACCTGCCCGATACCCCCTGAGAGCTGCATGCCGAATTTCGTCGACGACCTTCTCGATGCGATGGACCTTACGAATGCCGAGCCGGAATTGCTGGCGGAATTCGGACTCGGCGCACTGGGGTCGTCGCCCAAGGCCCGACACCGACGGCGCCAGCAAAAACTGACCAATGCCGTGTTGCGACAGGCCCTGCGGACCATCGACGACGCCTTCGGCGACCTGTCGTATATTCTGCTCAAGGGCGAGCCGCTGGAGCGGCTGTTATTCGACGAATACGCCCGGTGTACCGGCGATATCGATCTCCTGATATTGCCCGGCGACATCGAGGCCTGCCGGCGCCATCTTAGGGCTCTGGGCTACCGGCGAAAGCGCGACGAACCGCCGCGGATGTGGGCTCACAACCAGGAGCCCTGGGTCCACGACAACCACGGCGTCGTCGTCGAATTGCACTGGTCGACCTCGCTTCCCGGAACGCCGGCATTGCCGCTGGCCGACTTATTTTCGACGCGCGTCCCCTTCGAATTCGACGACGCGCTGTGCGTCGACGTGCTGCGCCGTGACTGGCTCATCTTTCATCTGGTGCTGCATTTTCACCACCACCAGGGCTTTGCCAAAGGGCTCGTCGACATCGCCGCCTGGTGCGACCGATACGGCGCCGAAGTCGACGCCGACGCCATGCTCGAGCGGGCGCGCTCGCTGGGGATGTTCGGATTTGTTCAGTGGCCGCTGCACACACTCGCGATATTGACGGGGACGACACCGCCGCTGTACCGCGACGATGTCGACGCGCCGACTCGACTGTGGGCGGCGGCGACGGCCGGAGCGCTTCGAGACTGCCTGAGCACCCCGCCGGGCGGCGACCTGGAGGCCACGCTGGTGGCCATCATGCCCCGCGTCGGCACCCTGGGCGCCGTCTCCTTACAGGCGCTGACGATGCTCAATCTCGATGACTGGCCCAGTCGCCTGCGGGGGATGATACGCCGCTCCATTCTGGGGCCCCATCGGCTGGGCGGTATTATCGATCGGAGTCGGCGTCGGTTCCGCCGTTAAAACGCGGAAGCGCGGAAGCGCGGAAGCTCGGAAGCGCGGAAGCTCGGAAGCGCGGAAGCGCTGTAACGCTGAAGCGCGGAGCCGCGATAGAGCGCGCTGAGCCACGCGGAAGCGCTGAGATCGCGTCGGGATGGGGCGACACGTAGCATCGCGGCTAGGAGCCTGTTGCGTATAGCGGACCGAGTCCTCGCCGAGAAGATTTTGATGCCAGACTCGTTCGTATGACGACGAAATAGCAGCGCTATTCGGAGGAATACGAGCGGTGTATGGCGCAAAATCGGCCGGCGAGACGATGCGGAGCTTATGTGCAACAGGCTCCTAGCTCACAAGGCTTATTCCCCGGCAGCGCAAGGCTTACCGGGGCCTCCTCTTCGACGGATTTTCGTTTGCCGCCGCCTAGCTCACAAGGCTTTTCCCCCGGTAGCGCAAGGCGTACCGGGGCCTTACAGTGCCGCAGGCTGTTGGTCGGTACCATGGTGGAGACGGAGCCGTCCCCGGCTTCGGCAGTCTCGCCCGACAGGCGC
>CAYUPT010000078.1:0-11155 GCA_964446725.1 uncultured Bradymonadales bacterium
ACCACGATGATCACGACGACCACGGCGACCACGACCATCACGACGACCACGATGACCACAGCGACCACGGTGAGCATCAGGATCACCACGACCACCATGACGATCACGACCACCACGCCGGCGAGATATATTTTCCAGAAGAGTATCAGGCCAATGTCGGTCTCGAGACCGGTGAGGTCGGACGGAGAGCACTATCGCCATCGTTTTCGGTGTATGCGTCGGTGGAACCGACTGCCGACGGGAAGACGACCGTTGAGGCACCCTTCGCTGGCCATCTGGCGGCTCCCGCAGAGGCGCTGGTCGAGATCGGCGATGAGGTGCAGGCCGGTGATCTCATCGCCTATATCTCACCGCGCCTGGAGGCCGGCGAAGTGAGTCGGCTCGCAAGCCAACTCGAGACGGCACAGACCGAAGCCGACCGCCATCAACGAGAAGTTGAGCGAGTCGAGCAACTCGTCGAGGACGGAGCGGTGCCCGAGCGCCGCCTCCAGGATGCGCGAAGCGATCTCGATGTTGCACAGACGGAGCTGGAGCGAGCCCGTCGACAGTATCGCCAATTCGATGCATCGACGCCGGAGTCGGTTCCGGGACCGATCGCGATCCGCAGTCCAATATCGGGAACGGTGCGCCGGCGTCCGGTGGTCGACAATGCATTTGTTTCAGCGGGATCGACGGTGGTCGAAGTCGTCGACGACAGCGCCGTGTGGCTGGTGGCTTATATTCACGAACATGATCTGGGCCGCATCGACAACCCGGCGGGCATCTGGATATCCGATGGCGATGACATCCGAGACTTCGAATTCGGTCAAAATAGCCGCCTTGTCGATATCTCGACGGTCATCGATTCCAACCAGCGCACCGCAGAAATGACCGTCGAAATCCCGGAGCCCGACGATCTGAATATCGGCGAATTTGTCGATGCTCATATCTACGGCGCCGACTCCAGCGAGATGGTGGTCGTCGAGCGTTCGGCCCCAATCGAAGATCAGGGAATCGATATTGTATTCGTCCAGCGAGATGACGAGCGATTCGAGCGTCGGGTGGTTCGCCTCGGGCGAAGCGATCGCCAGTGGGTGGAAGTCGTCGATGGGCTCGACGTCGGCGAGCGAGTCGTCAGCGAGGGCGCCTACTACGTACATCTGGCCTCCAGAGCCGAAGGTGAAGTCGGTCATGGCCATTCGCACTGACCCTGAGTTCCGGGAGTTTCGATGATCGATTCAGCAATACAGTGGTCTATTAAAAACAGGCTGGCCGTCGTCGTGGCGGCAGCGGCGTTTGTGGTCTGGGGGATCTGGCAGGTTGTGGAGATGCCGATCGACGTACTGCCCGACCTGGCGGCACCGACGGTGACCGTCGTCGTCGAGGCCGACGGGATGGCGCCGGAGGAGGTCGAAAATCAGATCACAGAGCCCATCGAGGCCAGTCTTAGCGGGGCCAGCGGAGTGCGCCGAATTCGCTCGTCGACGGGGATCGGCAATACGGTCATCGATGTCGAATTTGACTGGGACACCGATGTCTACCGAGCCCGCCAGAGCGTGTCCGAACGTCTGCAGGTGGCGGCTCCCGAGTTGCCCCCGGAAGTCGACCGGCCGTTGATTGCTCCGATGTCGTCGGAGATGGGCGATATCATGTTCTTTGCCGTGACCTCCGATGAGGACTCTCCGGTGGAGGTCCGCGATTTCGTGGACTGGCAGATTCAGCGACGACTCGCCGCCATTGCTGGAATCTCACAGGTCGTTCCCCTGGGCGGCGGGGTCAAACAATACCAGGTCATCGTCGAGCCACGCGAGATTGCGGCGCTCGGTATCGGAGTCAACGACGTCGTCGACCGACTCGGTCAATCCAATCGCAATGTATCGGCCGGGTTCTACGAGGAGAATAATCAGGAGCACCTGATCTACGGGCTCGGTAGATTTGACGACGAGAGCGATATCGGAACGACGGTGCTCGGGGTGGCCGAGGGCCGTCCGATACGGGTGAAGGATGTCGCCGATGTTCAGATCGGTCCCGCATTAAAACGGGGAGAAGGTGCCTACAACGGCGAGGATGCGGTGTTGGTGGCCGTCAAAAAACAACCCGATGCCAATACGCTGGAATTGACCGACGAATTGGAGACGGCGCTCGACGACATCGAGCGGTCGCTGCCGGAGTCGATGCAATTGCAGCGCGATTTATTTCGGCAGGCCGATTTTATCGAGGTCGCCGTCGACAATGTCATCCAGGCGCTGCGCAATGGCTCGTTGCTGGTGATTTTGATCATTTTTGCGTTTCTGGCGAGCCTGCGTGCGACCTCGATTACGGCGGCCGTCATCCCCCTGTCACTGCTCGCCGCTGCGGTGGTACTCGGACTTACCGGAGGAACGATCAACACCATGACTCTGGGGGGGATGGCGATTGCAGTGGGCGTTCTGGTCGACGATGCAATTGTGGTCGTGGAAAATGTGGTGCGCCGGTTGCGCCTCAACGCCGATCGCGTCCGGGAGCGTCAAAACGATCGGGGGCAGGTGATCTTTGAGGCCTCCCGCGAGGTGATTTCACCGCTATTTTACGCCAATCTGGTGGTGCTGTTGGTGTTGCTTCCGCTGATGTTTCTGACGGGAATGGATGGTCGGCTGTTGGAGCCTTTGGCGATTGCATTTCTGGTCGCCGTGCTGGCGTCACTGGCGATTGCAATGACGGTGACACCGGCAATGTGCAGCTATCTATTGCCCGATAGCCCGTCGGTTACCGAAGACGATGACAGTCCTTTGGTACGCCTCCTCAAAGGGGCCTATGAACCACTGTTGGAGGCCGCGTTGCCGAAGTGGAAATCGTTGATTGTGGCCTCACTGGTGGCGGTGTTGGTCGCCGGGGGCGCACTGGCGACGGCGGGGCAGTCGTTTTTGCCGGAATTTAACGAGGGGTCGATCACGGTGCATATCAACAGTCTTCCCGGTACCTCGCTGGAGACGTCCCACAAAATGGGGGCGTGGGTCGAGGACGTACTGCACCGACATCCGGAGGTCACGACCACCGGTCGCCGAACGGGGCGGGCCCAGCAGGATGAACACGCCCAGGGAGTCCATTCCAGCGAAATCGAGGTCGGGTTGGCGATGGGCGAGCGGTCTCGCGAGGAGTTTCTGGCAGCACTTCGAGATGATCTGTCGGAGGTTCCGGGAGTCAATATCGGGATCGATCAGCCGATCAGCCACCGCATCGACCATATGCTGACCGGGGCGCGCTCCAGTGTGGCGATCAAAATTGTCGGCGATGATCTCTACGAGTTGCGGCGTCTCGCCGACGAGACCGGCGCTGCGGTTTCGGACGTCGAGGGCGTCGTCGATCTGAACATCGAACAGCAGACCGATGTCCCGTTCTTATTGGTCGATATCGATCACGATGCGGTGGCGCGCCATGGACTGAGTATTTCGACGGTGACTGACACCATTGAGACGGCGTTTGTGGGACGGGACGCCGGTCGCTTCTTTGAACAACAACGCGGCTACGACCTGCTGGTGCGCTACGCCGGGGATGCTCGCCGGAGTGTAGAGCAGATACGGCGCACGACGCTGAGCACCGATGACGGACGACAGGTGCCACTGGAAGCCGTCGCTGATGTACGACGTGACCAGCGGCCCAACGAGATAAGCCGAGAGGACGGCCGGCGCCAGATTACGGTGTCGTTTAATATCGCTGGCGGCGACCTGGTCGGTGTGGTCGACGACGCCCGCCAGCGAGTCGCCGATGACGTCGATATGCCCGAGGGCTATTTCGCCAATTTTGGCGGTCAGTACGAACGAGCGCGAGAGGCGTCGACCATTCTAATACTGGTGACATTGCTGGCGTTTATCGGAATCTTCGTGGCCTTGATCATGGCCCTCAATTCCAGTCGCGACGCAGTGTTGGTGCTGCTCAATCTGCCGCTGGCCTTGATCGGAGGTGTGGTCGGCGTATTTGCGTTCGACGGAATTTTGTCGGTGGCTTCGCTCATCGGGTTTATCACGCTGTTTGGCATTGCAGCCCGAAACGGGTTGTTGTTGATCACCCATATTCGCCATCTACACCTTCGGGAAGGCGTCGATGATATTATGCAGGCCGTCAAGCAGGGGGCGATGGAGCGGGTATCGCCGATTGTGATGACGGCGCTGGCCAGTGGGCTGGGGCTGTTGCCACTGGCGATGCAGGCCGGCCAGCCAGGCGGTGAGATCCAGGGACCGATGGCAGTGGTCATCTTATTCGGTCTGATCACGTCGACGGTCCTCAACATGATCGTCATTCCGGCCCTGTACTTGCGGTTCGGGGCTCTGGTCGACCGGTAATTGGGACGGGAGTTTCTGTCCTGGGGGCGGTCTTTATGGGGCCTCTGATGGACTTGAACCCCATTGAACCTCGTGGAGATCTGTCGGACAGCCGTCGAAACTTTGGCGCGTATTGCAAAGGGGAACCAATAGGCCAATAATCGGCACTACCATGACGAAATATACCACCGATACTGTCATCGGCGGGCGATATCGCCTGTTGCGCCAACTGGAGCGCCAGCGCGGGAGTGTACTCTGGGAGGCTGTCGACGAGCAGTCACTCGAGGAGTGTCTGCTCCGGGTGCTGCAAGATAATCTGCGTTCGGAACCGCTGGTCGTGCGGCGTTTTCGCCGGGAAATGGCACTGGCACAGCGTCTGGACCACCCGGCTTTGGTGGAGGCCCGGGAGCTTATCGACGGTGAGGCGTTAGCACTGGTGTACGACAAGCCGGGCGAGGAGACGGCCGCCGGGCGACTCGGGAGGCAGGGGCCGTTCGATCGCACGGAGTTGGCGCTGTTGATGGAGCCGCTATTGCGGGGGCTGGAACACGCCCATCGGCGCGGCGTCGTTCACCGCAATCTGAGCCTGCAAAACCTGTGGATAAGTCAGCAAGACGACGGCCGGGCCGGTGTGCGTGTGACCGGATTCGGTAGCGCACGCATTCTGGATATGGTGAGCCTGACGACGCACAGTGCCGCCTTTGGAGTATCCCATTATCGAGCGCCGGAGCAGTTGGGTCAGGGCGACAGCCGAGGCACCATCGATCGGCGCACCGATGTCTGGGCAGTAGGTAGCATGCTCTTTGAGTTGGTCACCGGTCGTCCGCCCGTCGAAGCCAGCGGTCCAATGCAGATGCTCAGCGAGTATCGGCAACTCGATGTGGTGGCACAACTCGGCGATCTGGGGCCAACACCGGTGGGTCGGGCCATTGAACACGCACTTCGAGTCGATCCCGAAGAGCGCCCGGCGTCGATGCGCGCGCTGCGCGATTTGCTGACCGGCGACGCCGACACTGTGGGAGGCGCCGGACTTCAGCGAGGTCCTGGTTGCTGGCAGTGTGGCGAGCCCAGAATTGCGGGGTACGACTACTGCTTTGAGTGCGGCGCCACACCGCTCATCGATGACTCCGGCGGTGGGAATGTCGACCTCTTCGTGCCGCGAATGCGCCGGGAAGACCCTACGCAATATCGCGGGGTTTTGAGCTGGCGAGATATCATTCAGCGCAGATTTCACTCCGAGCTGGATGCCGAACGCCGGGCGACCATCGAGCGGCGGCTTAAGCGAGCGGGGGCCGACGTCAACGACGGTGCGCGAAGCCGCATGGGGAAATCGCCATTTTGCATTGCCTCCGGTCTGACTCGCCGACAGGCCTTTCGACTCGGAACATTCTTGCGCACCGGCGAGGTTCCATCGGCGGAGTTGGACGATGACGGCTTCCAGTTGTCGAATCCGGAGCGCTTTTCAACAGATTCAATCCCCGTGGTGTACCGGGATCGCGATTCCTCAATTTCGGAGTTGAGGATCCGGCCATTCTGGTCGCAGGCCGGCGTCAGTTCGTCGAGTCCGTTATTTAATACGGCGCTGGCGTTGGTCGTGCTGGCATCGACCGGCGCCTGCATGGTCGGGATGAGCGATGGCGGCGAGGAGACGGGATTCGCTTTTGTCACCGGGTTGTTTGTGCTTTCGATCTTTGTGGCCCCACTGGCCGGCCTGTGGTCGCAGCGAGCGAGCAAGGCCAAGAAACCGGTGGCCCGTTTCCCCTTTGCGGAGACCTCGTATCAGACCCACAGAGCCTGGAAGAAGCGCATCCAGTCCTTGACCCGGCCGTCGGATAAAGACCTGGCAAAGAGCCTTTTATTCGAGGGACAACAGACGGGCGAGAAACAGTCAATAGCCGGGAATCGGCGGCGTTTGCAGAGGGCGATGTCGGAACTGGAGGTGTTGTCGAAGGCGCCTCCAGAGGGAGCGTGGGAACGGCTACAGATTCAGTGGGAATCGCTTCAGGCCCGAGAGCGATATGGCGACGAGGAGATCGATTCCCAACAGCGAGAAGAATTGGCAACTCGCATCGAGCGCCACGAGAAGATCGAAGCCGAGTGCGATCTGGCACGGATGCGGCTGTCATTTGTTCTGGAGTCGCTGCAGACGAGTACTGCAGACAGCTCGGAGTCCCGGACCGTCGATACCCGTGCCGACGTGGCAGCGGAGGACGTCAGCCTTGAGCTGTCGGTGCTCGAACCCCAGAGCGCCGAGGCCCAGATCGACGATCTGGAGGCCGTGCACCGGGCTTTTCTGGAGATCGACGATACGCCGGTTCTCGAGATCCCGACGCCGGCCCCCGACGAGGAGCTGGACGTGGAGCTTCCGGAGCGATTTGATCCCATCAGAGCTCTCGGAAGCGGTGGAATGGCCTCGGTGATACAGGTCTACGATCGGTATCGCGAAGAGGAAGTGGCCCTGAAGATCGCCCATCCCGATCTGAGTGATGTGCCGTCGATTTCGACGCTGTTTCACCGCGAATTCGAGGCGGTCCGCCGCGTCCACGATCCGTCGGTGGTGTCGATGCACGAACATCTGACGATCGATGGCGCCGACGCGCTGGTCATGGAGCATGTGCAGGGGATTGACCTGGCGTCGTTGATCCGGTGGCAGGGGACGTTGCCCGCCGACAGCATTCATCAGATCGCAGAGGGCCTGCTGAGTGCGCTGTCGGCGGCCCATCGGCGCGGCGTGGTCCACGGCGATATCAAACCGGCCAATATCATCGTCGACGACGGCGATGTCACACTCATTGATTTTGGGCTGGCGCGCATGGAGGTGGTGTCGTCGAGCGAGGTGTTGGAGTCGCTGCTGGGAACGCCGGGCTACGCCGCTCCGGAAGTCATGGAGAAGGGCCTGGTCGACGAGCGCGCCGATATCTACGGCGTCGCCGTCACCCTGCTGGAGGCGGTGACCGGGCGATTCCCATTCTCGTCGAGTGGTATCGTCGATGTTGGTGCCGGTGACTGGACAGATATATTCGACGAGTCGGTGGCTGAAATGCTTCGTCGGGCCGTAGCTTCAGATCCCAGACGCCGGCCCGACTCAGCGGAGCAGATGCTGGCGGTGCTTCGAGGCCAGCGACAACTCGACGCCTCGACAGACGATGACATCGAGGCCGCCGATTGCCATCGATGCGGAGCGCAGCGGATCGCCGGCATCGACCAGTGCTTTCAATGTGGTGCACGAATGCGACATCTTCGGGCCGGTTCCCGGTGGCGCGGACGTCAGGTGGTGCTAACGGACGTCGATGGAGATGCCGACGACAGCGAGGTGGTCCTCGATTCCGGCGATGTCCAGAATATCGAAGCTGTCGTCGAGGAGTTTCCCAATCTCGGGATGTCCTCCGAGTTTTCGGAGTCGCTGGCGACCTTTCCGGTTCTGTTTTCACAGTCTCTAAGCGAGGACGATGCCGAGCTTCTCTGTCAATCTCTGGAGCGCCGGGGCATCGAGGCGACGACAAAGCGCGCTATGGGCTCGGCGCGATTATTCGTGGCCCTTCGGAGACTGCCGCATGTGTTGGCGGATTTTTCGGTGCTGCTGGTGCTCACTCCAGTGGTGTTGTTGGGGTTGTTTGCGGTCGCTTTGACGGCACTGACGACTCTTCTCATCGACAATCATTCACTGTTTGGAGTGGTCTTCTGGGGGTCATTTATCGGGATCCCGATGGCTTTTGTCATGTTCCTGATTGGACGCTCGGCATTGGATCGGCAGAAGCAGCCGTCGACGAAGATAGACCGGAGCGCAAATGGAGAGCCCAGCGAAGGGGAAATCCCCTGGCAACAGCGGGCACTTGACGCCTATCAGAGGGCTGAATTGCAGCGGTCTCGCGACTTGATCGAGCGACTCGCGGAGCGGGTCGCCGTGTTGCGCCGGCGGTGGGCCGAAGACGAGTTGCACCGGGAGTTGGTCGATGAATTAGATGAAATCGCAGTCCGGGCTCTCGACGACGTCGACAAATTGCTGGAGGCCGAAGCCGAGGTCAGCGAAGCGCCCCCCGGTGAGATCACGACGCGGCTGGAGCGACTGGAGCGCAGGCTTAGCGACGGGGAACTACAGGAGGGCGATGCGCAAGAGGCGCGGCGCCGGCTCCAGCAAGAGCTGGAGTCCAGCGAGCAGGCCCGACAGCGCGTCATCGAAGTCGGAGGTCGACTCATCCGGATCATCGACAGACTCGATCAGGTGTTTGCCAACACCGAAGCGGTGGTGAGCGACGCCGATGAAGCGGTTCTACGCGACAGACTCCTGGCCGGATTCGATCAGCGGCAACGGGAGCCGGAACCCGGCAGTATCGGCGCCGAGGTACCGGGGGCGGCAAAAGCCGCCGTCGAAGCGGCTCATTCATCGGACTGAAAGACCGGGCGCACAACTCCGTCGGGGGCTTCGCCGATGGTCCAGACGTCGTCGAAATCCCAGCCCTCAAAGTTTGAGCTCTCTTCAAATGCCGGCGTGCTCAGCGGTGCGCCGCCTTCGCTGGAGCTGTACTGCGCCGTATCCTCGTCCCAGTAGGAGGCGGTAATCGGTGTCTCCCAGTTAGAACCGACGAGCGCTCCAACCAGGGTGCCATCGCTGTCGATGGTCGTCGCGGCATAGCTGTCGGTCACAGTGGCTTCGTAGTTTCGGCCCACCAGGCCGCCGGCCGAACTGGTCGCCGTGACCATACCGGTGGCAAAGGATTCGGCGATGAGGTTGTAGTTGATGCCCACCAGTCCGCCGACCCAGCTCTGTCCGTTGATATCGCCGGCGGCATACGACCGCTCGATGGAGGCGTGGTTTCGACCGACCAATCCGGCGGTCCGGTCGCCACCTTCGACGTCGCCTGTGGCGTAGCAATCGGTGATAGGGGCTTCGCTCCAGCCGACAAAGCCACCGACGAATTCGCCACCTTCGACATGTCCGGTGGCGTGCGATCCGCTGATGCTAGCTTCCGCCGACGACGGGGTGTGGCTGCCGACGAAGCCACCGACGCGGAGATTGTCGCTGACGACGTTCCCGGTGGCAGAGGAATCGCTGATCGAACCCTGATTGACCCCCGAAAAGCCGCCGACCAGGTTGTCACCACCGTTGACGGTGGCCGACGTCGAGGAATATTCGATAACTCCGCGGTTTCTGGCGATAAACCCGCCGGCCTGGCCCCCGGCGGTGGTGACGGAGCCCGAGACATGGCAGTCGACAATCGTACCGCGATTGCTGGCGGCCAGGGGGCCGGCCCGTTCGTCGGCGATAATCTCGACGTCTTCGAGTATCAGATTTTCGATGACACCGTCGTCGCCGACCACGCCGAATAACCCCTGCTGGGTTTCGGAGTCGGCGTCGATCGTCAGATTGGATATGACAAATCCGGCGCCGTCGACGGTTCCCGAAAATGGATTGTGAATGCTCCCAATGGGTTCAAAATCCTCGACATCCGTCATGTCGATATCGCTGTACAACGCGAAGTCATCGGCGAGCATGTCGGCGTCGAGATCGCCGACGACGAGATGCTGGGTGTGGCAGATGCGATACGGGGTTTCGACACTGCCGTCGCCGCCGCCGAAGGGCTCGCCCTGAGTGTCGCATGCCACGAATTCGATGGTGTTGCCGCTGAGCGCGATGGGGGCGGTCAATTCCAGGGTCTTGTCGCCGGGCTCGGTGGAACTCATCTCACACGTCGTAGAGCCGGTATCGTCGGTGGCAGGGCACGGCCGGTAGACATTGCCCTCACCGGAGGCACTGAATTCCGGACTGTATCCGACCAGGGGATTTCCGAACCTGTCGACGAGTTCGACGGTGATCGCCGCCGCGGCGATGCCGTCGGCGGTGACGCCGCCTTCTCCGGCGATCGATGAGGATTCAGCGGCGGCATCGGCGGCGACGACGTCGAAGGGCTGACTCGTCGCCGCTAATCCGTCGGCGTCAAAAGCTGTCAGTACGTAGTCCGTATCGGCGGCCTCAATATTGAGGTCGTATTCGGCGATCCCGGAGCGGTCGGTGGTCGCCGTTTGCTCATCATTGCCGTTGGCGAATTGAGCATGACTGAGTTCGAGTGTGATCTCGACGCCGTCGACTTCTGCGATCTCGTCGCTGTCATCGACGGTGGCCACGGCGACCTCGAAGGACTCACCGGCCACAATTTCCGGGGTTGGCTCTGTGACGATGGATAATCCGTCGACGGAGTCGGCGACGTCGGTGTCGTCATTGCCTCCGCAGCCAATGGCCATCGACAGGACGGATATGCCAAGGGCCATCATCCATGGCGTGGTCAATCGAGTACGGAGCGTATTCAGCATTGGAATCTCGGCTCAAAAGGCGCGTCGGTTGTTCACGGAGTCGCCGTCGTTGCGACGTTATACACCAAGGGCCCCGGCGACTGAGTTTGCCAAACGGTCTGCAATAACACTGAAACAAGCGTCTCGGCGGCTGATGACGGCATCTTTCGGTCGTTCCTCCTTTGGAGTAGCGCTGCTACGCCTGCAGTCGGATCGACTCGAAATCTGCTCGCCATCATCTCGCCGGTGCCGCGTTTCAGTTGATTTTCGTCTCGTTTAGCTACACCAGCGGCTGGTGAATGTCGAATCCCGGGGACCGAGATCGCAGGTCCCCGGCTCCCATGGTCACCAGCCCAGTTTTATCGGGCGGCGGGGCAAGCCCGCCACCGGGGATAAAATGGGGATGGTCGGTGGTAGCTGACAAGGCGTATTCCCCGATAGCGCAAGGCATATCGGGGCCTTGGAGGGGGCGGAGGAAGTCGAAGTTAGCTGACAAGGCGTATTCCCCGATAGCGCAAGGCATATCGGGGCCTTAGAGTGCCGGAGGGTTTCGATTCTAGCTCGCAAGGCGTATTCCCCGATAGCGCAAG
>CAYUPT010000079.1:0-11029 GCA_964446725.1 uncultured Bradymonadales bacterium
TACAACCGCCGGCACCTCGAATGCGCGGCCCCGGTATGCCTTGTGCTACCGGGGAATATGCCTTGTCAGCTACGTTCCACCTTCGGAACCGAAAGGCCCCGGTATGCCTTGCGCTACCGGGGAATACGCCTTGTGGGCTACAACCGCCGGCACCTCGAATGCGCGGCCCCGGTATGCCTTGTGCTACCGGGGAGCAAGCCTTGTCAGCTACCAGCTGTCAGCTGAAACCTCCGATATCGAGGATGCGGCCGTCCAGGCGCTCTCGCTGCTCGCTGTCGTGGCTCACCCAGATCGCGGCCCGATCGTCGGCGCCGTCGATATAATCCTCGATGTGGTCTTCGACGAGTCGAGCCGTCTCGTCGTCCAGGGAGGCCGTTGGCTCGTCGAGCAACAAGACGTCCGGCTGAACGCTCAGACAGCGCACCAAGGCCACGCGCTGTTGTTCGCCCACCGACAATTCGTCGAAGCGGCGAGACCACTCGATATTGGCGAGGCCAAATTCGTCGAGCAACTGGCGCTGCTCGTCTTCGTCGAGGTGATCGGCGGAAAACTCGTCGAATTCGCGGCCGATTTCGCTGGCGAAATCGAGGTTCTCGGATACCCGCGAGGCAATGGGCACCGGCGATTGGTGGACGTAGACCACGCGGTGGCGAAAGCGGCGTATATTGTCCTCTCCGACGGGCTCTCCGCGCCACCACACCGAACCGGAGACGCGCTCTTCTAGACCCACGATGCTTCGGAGAAGCGACGACTTGCCGGCGCCGCTGGGACCGGTCACCACCAGGCGTTCGCCGGGGTACAGCGCAAAGGAGACGTCCTCCCAGAGCGGCCGGTCACTTCTGGGCGGAATCCAGCTCAAATCTCGAACTTTTACAATCGCGTCGGCCATGGCGGACTCTGTGAGCTCAACTCTGAGAAAAGCCGGCGCTTTGGACGCCGGACGACTTGTGACCTCCCCCGCCGTGATTAGACTTGATGCCACTTCACAGACAACTGCGGCAACGGCGGGGGCTGGTGGCTCTCCGTTTACAATGCGCAATGCAGGAGGGGCAAATGACGACGGCCATCGGTGGCTACACAACGGCACTGACCTCCATCGGCGCCATCGGCTTGCTGGCCGTGGCGACGGGATGTGAATTACCCGAATTTCCACAGACCGATGACGAGCCGTCCACGGAATTCGTCGACGATTTTGAATTAAGCGGTCACCCCGAAGAGGGCGCCGAATTCTACGCCAGCCAGTGCGCGTCCTGCCACGGCGAACAGGGCCGAGGCGACGGGGCTGCCGCCCAGCAGCTACAGCCTCCGGCCACCGATTTTACGCAGGCCGATCTCGACGCCCAGCGCGCCTATCTGGTGACCCGCGAAGGTGGACGGGCCTTTGAGATGTCGCCGGCGATGCCCGCGTTTCGCGGCGCCGCCGATGATCAACAACTGCGCGATGTCACCGCCTATATCCTCCAATTCCAAGACGGCGCCCCACAGCCCCAACAAGCCGCCCCCGAATCGCCGACTCCGCAAAACGGCGATGAGCTCGGCGATGAAGCCGGTGATGAGCCCGACGAGCCCGCTGAACCCGAGCAACCCTCCCCGTGATCGCTACTGCGACTCCAACCGACTGGGGCTGCGCGGCTCCCGCGGGAGACTGGGCGCCGGCGACTCCTCGTCGTCGCGACGCTCTCGGATATCGACAACCATCTCGCCGTCGTCGATGGTCACGGCGATCAATTTCGACTCCTCGGGCCCCGCTCCGGCGAGCATCTCGCGACTGATCGCGGTCAACACCGATTGCTCGATGGTCCGCTTGAGCTTGCGGGCCCCAAATCGCTCGCTGAACCCGTGTTCGGCGAGCCACTCCCGGACTCCCGATCCGACTTCCACCTCCAGATCGCGGCGCCGGAACCCGCGGCGCTCGAAGGCCCGCTGCAATTCGATGTCCACCAACCGATGCATCGCCGACTCCGACAGCGGATTGAAGACGAGCACATCGTCGAGCCGATTTAGAAATTCGGGGGCAAAGAACTCGTCGAGTTTATTGCGGATATGGCCCGTCATTTCCTGTTCGCCGGCGCCAAATCCGAGGGGCCGAATACTGGTATTGGAGGCTCCCAGATTGCTCGTCAAAAAGATCAGCGTCTGGCGAAAATCCGTCGTCCGTCCACGGGCATCGGTCAGACGCCCCTCATCGAGGACCTGCAAAAAGAGATTGAAGATCTGAGGGTCGGCCTTCTCGAATTCATCGAGGAGGAGCACGGAAAACGGCTGATTTCGGATCTTTTCCGTCAACAGCCCCTCGCGGTCGTTGTCGTGCGGCGATCCGATGAGCTTTTCGACGGCGTACCGGCCCTGATACTCGCTCAGATCAAAGCGCACCATCCGCTCGTCGGAGCCAAATAACCGGGAGGCGACGAGTTTTGAAAAGTAGGTCTTGCCCACTCCCGTGGGACCGACCAGAAAGTAGACGCCCAGCGGCTTATCGGGGTCGCCGAGGCCGGTTTTAACAAGCCCCAGCCGGTCGCAGATGGCATCGACGGCGTGATCCTGGTCGATAAGCCGCTCGGTAAACCAGTCGTGGGTCTCCTCCAGATCCAGGGGCACCGTATCGTCGAGCAAATCGAGGCTCATCCCGGTGACCTCCGACAGACAGGGCGGGATATTCTCGACGCGCAATACGAATTCGTCGTCGCCGTCATCGCCATCGCCGTCGTCTTCGCCGGCCGCGTCCTGGCGCCGGGTGTAGTCGACGAGGGCGTCCATCAGATCGCAGGCCCGTCCCGGTGGATGACTGCGCGTAAAAAAGCTCTCCGCAAAATCCATGATCTGTTCGACACAACCGGGCCCGGCGCGCACCGGTCGCTCATCGACATCGATATCGCCGATGCGCTGCTTCAGGACATCCAGTGTCTCGGCCTCGGTCATCGGCGGGACGCTGATCTGGCGGAACTGACGCAAAAAACCGGGATCTTTGGTCAACCCGTTTTTCAGATCCTCGTCGGTGCACTCGGCGATCATTCGGACCTGACCGCGCTGAAGATAGGGCTTGAAGAAGTCGGCAAAATTCTCGTCGCTCTTGGAGTGGGCCCCGGCGCCGAGCAGATCGTTGGGATTGGTGATATAGAGGATGACCTTTTCGCGCTCCAGAATGGCCTCGGTCATCTCCTTGAGTTTCGACTCCCAGTCGCCGAGGTAGCGCGTCCCGCTGATCAACTCGCTGGTATTGGTCTCCAAGACGGTCCACTCGTCGTCGCCATCGGCATCATCGCGCAGTCGATGGACCATCTCGTGGACAATCGCCGTTTTGCCGACACCGGCGTCACCGACCATCAGGATGCTGCGCGAGGAGTCGCGGTCCGTAAAGTGGTTACACAGCGTCGTCACCGTGTCGTCGCGACCGTAGGCATGGCCCAGAAATTCGCGTTCCTCGTCGCTGTTGAGGACTCGGCCGTATTTGTCGAGCCCCCGCTTATTGTCGTCGCTCTTGGAGTTGAGCTGGAGGCGTTTCCACAATTTTGTGTAGACCTCCTGGAGTTTACGCGACTCCAGGTAGTTGAGAATCAATCGTCGCTCGCGCGGCGTCAGTTGCTGGGGTAATTTGCGGTAGTGCTCCCGGTTGAGCCGGGGGACGAGGCGATCCAGGAGTTGTTCGGCGCTTCGCTGCATATCGACTTCGCGCTCCAGCAGCGACTTCAGGACCACCGGAAGACACCGCGGCGTGCCGTGGCGGTGAAGCTGTGACAGCGCCTGCTCGCGCACGCCGTAGGAGTCGTCGTCCATACACCGGATCAGCACCTCTTCGAGGTGTGGATAGTCCAGATCTCCGAGAGCGACGAGCGCCCGATAGCGGACATCGGCATCGTAGTCGCGCAAGGCCTGAACGACGGAGTCGGTCACCGATGGGTCGCCGAGGATGCCCAGTGAGAACAGCGCCATCTCGCGGACTTCGGCCTGGGGGTCGTCGAGCAATTCCACCAGTTGCTCCACCGACTCTTCATCGCCCAGTCGCCCCAGATTGGTGGCCGAAGCCATGCGGCGCAGATAATTCTGGTGTTCCAGATTATCGCGAAGTACAGAGATCACATCGGAGCCCAGGCCGTACAATTGATCGCGATAGCTTCGGTACTGCTCTTCGCCCTCGGTCTCACCGATCTGATCGAGAAGACGGCGGGCGGCTTCCAATTTGTCTTCCATCGGGACGCCTCTCTGCCAATTGGGATCCCCCGAAACAACGACTCCGCTCTCCGACTACTGATTCTACGGCCCCCCCGCCGCGGTGTACAGTCATACGCGACGGCTCAGGGCGTCGGGCACAATGGTATCCACCGTCTTGCGCAGCCACCCCCGGCGATAGACCGCGGAAAGTGCGGTATCCAGAGCCTTTTCCATCCGCTCCGGGCTCCGGGTCTCGAGGATCGAGGGCAGTCCCGGCCAGCGCTTTTCGACCGTCAGGATTCGACGAGACAGCGCCTGGAGCCGATCGGCACCGACGGGATCTATGGGGCCGTCGATGGTCCCTCGTACCGGCGGCGACGCCGGCGGCACATCGCGGACCACCTCATTGATGCCGACCACCGGCGCCCGGAGGCCACCGGCGAGATTCCGGGCCACCTCCGTATTGGCCGTAAACAGCGATACGGCGCCATAGCCGTCGACGTCGCGTATCCGTCCCACCGCCTCGGCCGGCGCTTCCACCGGAGCAATGGCGACCACCGGGCCCGGTCCGCCCTCCTGCCACAGCCGCATCGATTCATCGACGTCAGTCAACACTGTGGGCTCGAAGTAGTGGCCTCGACAGCGCGGTCGGATCCGCCCTCCGGCGACGAGCCGCGCTCCCTTTCTCGATGCGTCGTCGACCAGTTGTTCCAGATGCTGGAGTTGCTCGACGTCGGAGAGCGGTCCGACCTCAAAGCCCTCCTGGTCACCCCGATTGGATTGGCGGAGTGTGCCGACTTCCTCGACGACGGCGTCGACGAAGGGATCGGCCACCGATTGCTGCACGTAGATGCGTCGCAGGGTCCGACGGCTTCGCCCGGCACCTCCGCAACAGCCACAGACTGCGGCCCGGGCCGCCCGTTCGATATTGGCATCGCTCAACACCACCATGGCGTCGCGGGTCTTCCAGCGGCCGAAGACCGGGACCATCCGCTCGCCCTGTCTTCGCGCCAGCTTGCGGGTCAGCGCCGACGAGCCGTAGGAGACGATGGCATCGGCGCCATCGGCCACATCGGCGATCAGGCGCCGCCCGCCGACGACGCCATTCCACAACCGGTCGGGAATGCCCATCGGCTCCACAATATTGCTCAGTGACTGAACGACCAGCGGCGAGTCCTCGTGGGCGACGACGATCACCGAATTGCCGGCGACAATCGCCGCCAGCGCCGGCCCCAGCGTCGTCTGCACCGGATCGTAGGACGAGGCGACGACGAGCACCGTCCCGCGCGGCGCCCAGCTCGACTCGCTTTGTCGACCCGGCGTCCACCACCGCCCGTCGGCCTCCGACTCCAGGCGCTGTTGGGCCTTCGACAAAATTTCGCGGGCCTCTCGGGTCGCCTCCCACAGCTCGCGGCGGGCCTCCAGCGAGCTTTTGCCGGTCTCGTCGACGACCAATTCCAGCAATTCCCGGCGCCACTCCAGAATTTCGTGGACGATCTGGCGTCCCCGCTCGATGCGCGTGGAGAGCGGGCGCCGCTTCCAGGCCCGCTGGGTCTCGCGGGCTCGCTCCAGCAACGGTGCACTTTCTTCGGCATCGGTCCAGTCGACCTCGCCGACGACGGTCGTATCCGCCGGGTTGAGCGAACGCAGCCGGTTCGGGCGGTCGTCGACGGGCTCGCCCTGGTCCAGATGTTTCGCCTCTTCGATTGCCGTGGTCTGAGTCTGATGGGTCTTCATCGAGATATCGTCTCCTGGGGTTTTCCAAAATTTCTGGCGTGGCCGTTCGATTCATGCGCACACAGCAGTGCCGCTTGTGAATATACAGCTCACCGCAAACGGGAGATGTACTCCACATCTGCGCGCCCCTTTCGACAGCAATACGACCCCACGGGGATGGTGACAGCGCTCGACTCGGTTGTGTACGGAAAGCGTTGGGAGGATAAACGCATTGCTCAGAACTACAAGGGAAGTGCTCCGCCAGATCGCCACAAACCGGACTGCGATCTCGGCGATCATCGACGTCACAACCAAAAAAAAGCCCGCTCGACGCGAATCGAGCGGGCCTTTTTATTACATCCACATCCGATGGAGCATTACGGGAAATCGATGGTGATCATGCCGTGGCCCTCATTGTAGTCATCGAGGTCGGCGACCGAACCGCTGTAGCCGTCGTGGGCACTGGAGGTGTCCTCGAAGCTGCCGTCGGAGGTGGCGGCATCGACAGCGGCGTCGGTGATAAAGGAGCCACCGCCGCCGGCACCTCCGCCTCTATCGCTGCAATCACTCCACTCACCACCGCCGCCTCCGGAATAACCGCCTCCGCCGCCACCGGAATCGTAGGAACCGGCGCCGCCGCCGAAGCCGCCGAAGTCGGAGTTGCGAAATGCCTCACCGCCGATGGCGCCGTTGACAAAGGCCGCGCCACCGCCGCCGCTGGAGTCCTCGCCGTCGGTCAACAGACCTCCGCCGCCTCCACCTTCGGAGCCGGCGGTTCCGCCTTCACCGTCGTTGCCACCGGCCGGAGAGGTATTGCATTGCTGCGATCCGGCGACACCGTCGGTTCCGGTCGAGGCGTCGAATCCATCGTGAGAGCTTCCCGCTCCCCCGCCGCCACCGGCGATGACCAGCGGTTCTCCGCTGCTGTCGACGACAACGCTTGCACCGCCGCCTCCGACGCCTTCATAGGCTGTTGAATCGGTATGTGCTGTTCCTTCGTGACCGACGACCAGCTCAATTTGCTGACCTTCCACAAGCTCAATATCAGCTTCGATGATCGCGCCGCGACCAGAACTATGGACACTTCCGTCATAGTCGTCGCTGTCGGTATCCTCAGCACCGGCCCCATAGGCCGTGAGCGTGTACGTCCTCGTTTCCGGGACCTCCCAGGTCTGAACGCCCGCGTCGACAGTGACCTCGGATTCCAAGGTGGTATCCTGGTAGTCGTCGTCGCAATCGCTTTGCTCGGGGCCGAAACGACCGCTCTGAGAACAGGTCGTAAAGGTTCGAATACCCGTCCAGTTCGTGGTCGTCACCGACCAGATGTCGGATTCGGTTTCGCCGAGCTGAATGTCGGCGGTGACCGTCTCCTCTAAGTCACCGGAGTTGACGCGAATTTCGATGGTGTCGCCGGACTCCACCTCGTCGTTGGTGTCGTCGAATGCACCGCCATTTCTCGAGACTTCGCAATTCGAGCAGGTCGCCGTAAGCGGGCCGTCGAAGCCGTCGACGACGACGGCATCGGAGACGATCCAGGCATCGGGCGCGACATCGACGAGGTCCTCGAAACCAAAGGGATCGGGCTGTGTATCGCGAGTTCTGACGTTGAGAAATGCCGAGTCATTTCCGCCCCACTCGTCGGTGACGGTGACGGTGACCACGCCGGGGACGCGATTGCCCGAGGGAGCCTGAAGTTCGACGTCGGCGCCATCGCCGTCGATGGTCCAGCCGTCGGAGGCCGACCACTCGTAGTTGAGGTCTCCGCCGTCGGGGTCGGTGGCGTCGGCCGTCAGCTGTGCGGTGCCGCCCTGCTCGACCCAGTCCGGCGAATCGGAGCTTACCCCGGCGATCACCGGATTCTGGTTGGTCATCGTCTGCACCGAGGTGCTGGCCGTGGCCGTGCCGCCGCTGCCGTCGTCGACGGTCACTGTCACCAGTGCCGAGTCATTGAGTGAATTGGAGGCCTCGACGGTGGCCTGGTCTCCATTCTCACTCAACGTCCAGTCGTCGTTGTCGATGCTCCAGTCATAGCTGAGTTCGGCACCGAAGGGATCGGAGGCCTCGACCTGGAGCGTCGAGGTTCCACCGCGCTCCACAATTTGAGGGTCGGCGGTCAGACTTGAGATGGTGGGGGCCACATTATTGACCGTCGAGATGGTCACCGAAGCGGTCGTCGTATCGTCTCCGTCGCTGATAGTGACCTGAACGGTATCGCTGACGCCGTACTCGTCGGGGGCTGTCAACTCCAGGATGTCCGAAGAACTACTGCCGCTCCATCCGGCGGGAACGCTCCAGGAATACGTCAGGTCACCGCCGTCGGGGTCGAAAGCCGTCACATTCAGTGTGATCACCTCGCCGGGGATGACCGACGAGGGGTCGACGGTCAGTGATTCAATGACGGGAGCCTGATTGGCCAGGGTGCTGACCACCACCGACGCCACCGCTTCCAGTCCGTTGGGGTCGGTGACGGTCACCATCACCGAAGCCGTCTCACCGGCCGCGTCGGGCGCTTCCAGATCGGGGCTATGAGGCGCTGCCGGATCGTCGACAAGTGTCCAGTTGTCGGGCACATCCCAGTCGTAGGTCAAATCATCGCCCTGGGGATGACTGGCGACGGCTTCCAGCGCCACCACACCTTCGCGCTCGACCTGGGAGGGCGTTGCCGTCAGCGAGCTGATCTGCGGGCCCTGGTTTTCGATGGTCGATACCACCACATCGGCGGTGGCCGTGGCGCCGTAGATATCTTCCACGACGATCTCGATCTGCGCCGTCTCCCCGTAGCTGTCGGGAGCCGTCAGGGTCATTTCGGCGGCGTCATCATTGTCCATCGTCCAGCCGTCGGGCGCCGACCAGGCGTAGCTCAATTCGTCGCCGTCCGGATCGGTGGCATCCACACTGAGTTCGATTTCACCGCCGGGCTGTGCCTGGGCGGGCGAGACATCGATGGAGTTGATTTCCGGAGGTTGATTCTCATTGGTCGACACCACCACGTCGTCGGTGGCTTCGCCGCCGAGCCCATCGGTGACGATGACCTCCACAACCGCCGTTTCGCCGGGCTCGGAGGGAGCGATGATCTCCACTTCTTCTTCGTCGTCGGAGACCAGCTCCCAGTCTTCAGGAGCATCCCACTGATAGTGCACATCATCGCCGTCCGGATCGGAAGCCACGACGCTCAAGGTACCGGTCTCACCGGGACTTAGCGTCTCCGGTATGGCGCTGATGGACTCGATGACCGGATCGTCGTTGGTTCTGGTCTCGATGGAGACGGTCTGTGAATCCTGGGCGCCGGCCTCATCTTCGACAGTCACCGTCAATTCGGCCTCTACACCAAAGTCGCCGGGGGCGATCAGCGTGGCTTCAGAGGGCATGTCGGCGACGTCGACCTCAAAGCCGTTGGTCGCCTCGTAGTCGTAACTCAGCTCGCTTTCGTCCGGGTCGTGGGCCTCGACGACAATCGACCCCTGTTCGGCGGGCAGCAATACATCGGGATCGACGACAATGGAGTCAATAACCGGGGGCTGATTTTCCAGCTCCAGCTCGAAATCGACTTCTGCCGTCTCACCGGCTTCCACGTCCGTGATCTGCGTCTGGGGTAGGTAGCCGTCGATCTGGGCGGTGACGTCGATCTCACTTCCAGCGTCGATGTCGTCGATGCGATAGGCACCGTCGACATCGGTCATCGCCGTCTGTTCGCCGACCGCCACTTCGACGTCCGAATAATCATCGGCCCCCTCCAGGGTCACCGTGCCGGCCACCGCCCCCTGTTCTTCGTGGTGTTGCTGACCCGTTTCATCGCTTCCGCAACCGGTCCATAATAAGAGGAGTGATACGGCGAAAATCGACCAAAAGTTGTACTTCATATACAAAGCCCCGACGTTATAGGTCTGTATCGACAGGGAATTGCCGATACCTGGTTGTCTGCTCTTACTCTTGTGTAACCTGTATGTATGAACCCGTAAAGTCGCATCTGTACTTCAACGCCCCACCGAGGAGCCCCCTTGAATTCACCGACGCTTCTGGAGCGCATCACCGCCGATATCGACGACGCCGTCGTCTCCACCGAGTCGCTCAGCGGCGGCTGTGTCGGCCAGGTCTATCTGGTCCGTCTGGAATCCGGAGATCGCATCGTCGCCAAAATCGACACCGGCCCCGAGCCCTGCCTCGATATCGAGGCCCGAATGCTGCGATATCTGGCCGACCACAGCGATCTGCCGGTACCTCAGGTCCGGGTCGACGAGCCGGAATTACTGGTCATGGAGTATATTGAGCACGACGGCCGAAGCGGTCCCGACGTCGCCATCGAAGCCGCCGACGCGTTGGCATCACTGCACGACGTCGGCGCCGACAGCTACGGCTTTGAATACGACACGCTCATCGGCGGACTGCGACTTCCCAATCCGCAATCCCAGGACTGGCCGGCGTTTTTTGCCGAACACCGCCTGGTCGACATGGCCCACAGGGCCGCCGACGCCGACATGCTCGACACCGAAATCGTCGGCCGCATCGAATCGCTGGCCGCTGACATCGGCGACTACATCGACGACCCCAATGGTCCGTCGCTTATCCACGGCGACATCTGGGGTGGCAATGTGCTGAGCCACGCCGGCCACCTCCAGGCACTGATCGACCCCGCGATCTACTACGCGGACCCCGAAGTCGAGCTGGCCTTTATCAGCCTATTCAATACCTTCGGGGCCCGCTTTTACGAGCGCTACGCCGAACACCGACCGATCGACGACGGCTTCTTTGAGGTCCGCCGCGATCTGTACAATTTATTTCCGCTTCTGGTGCACGTGCGGCTCTTCGGCGGCACCTACGTCGACGACGTGGAGACGACGCTCGAGAAATTCGGCGTGTAGACCGTTGACCATCACTCTTCACCACCACCTCCGATGACGATCTCCGGAGGAGGCCCGGCGTTGCCGTTGTGACCAGAATATCCGTGCTGGCCGTTGGGACCGGCGGCTCCGGGACTGGCGCCGCCGGGGGCATCTCCGCCGTCTCCGCCATCACCGCCGCTTCCGGCCTCGCCACCGGCGCCTCCGTCGTTGGAGTAGCGCAAGACATTGCGATAGGGCGCCGCATCCGGGCTAAATTCGACGTAGATCGCCCCGCCGTCTCCGCCGTCGCCGCCATTTCCACCGTCTCCGCCATTGCCGCCGTT